>NZ_JALSLB010000010.1 GCF_026988555.1 Thermococcus sp.
TCTGCCTTGAAGACCTTGTACTCCGGATTTTGTTCTTGGTGCGGCCGCTGCAACGGCGGTTGTTATGACTGCAGCGGCCGCTTCCGTGCCATTCTCTGCGACGCATGCCTTCTTCATGCCCATACCCATCAGGATGCCTTTGAGGAGGTACCTCCTCTCAAACCTGAACTTCAGAAGGGTGAGCTTTACGCTCTCTTCTTTCATGCCCTTGACTACATCATCTACGAACCCGGGGGTGGGTTTTTCTTCGATTTCATTTAATCTGCCCCTTTCCGGGAGGATAATCACCATATTCAGCTTCCCGTCTTCGTAGGGAATCTCAATAGCCTGAAAGTGTTCCCCCTCTATGTACCTGAAGCGCCCCGTCTGGTGCATTATCGGGGTGGTAACCGTTCCGTTGGGGGTGTAGAAGGTCCCGTTCTTTGTATTTTGCGGCTCGAACCTCCTCGACCAGTTGGCTTTGAAGTAAATCGCGTTGGTTATAACGAGCCTTGTGAGGGGGCTTAGACCTGAGACAGGTTCTCTGATCTTTCCAGCGGTCTGCTCCTCAACCCACCGGTTTATCCGGTTCTCAGCGCCCCTTGGGTCGTTTTTGAAGTCTACCTCCGCCAACGCGCTCATGTAGAATCTCTTCAGGATGGAGATGTAAGCCTCTTTCCGGATGCGACGACTATGAAGATGACCAGGATCGCCAGTACGTAGCTCATTCGGTTCACCCTGGTTATGTTGGGAGGGATGATGTAAATGGCTGGCGATGATTTCAAACTCGTTTGAAACAAAAGGAGAAGAAGGGTCAGAGAAGAGCCAGGGCTGCCATTACCTTCGCGTCCTCCACTATGTTGTCGATCTTCGCGTACTCGTTGGGTTGGTGGGCCGTCTCATCGAGCGTCGCCCATACGATCGCCGGGATCCCGAGCTTCCTGAAGTAGGCCGCGAAGGTTCCGCCTCCTATTCCTCCGACCTTAGCTTCTTTTCCGCGGAGCTTCCTCAGGGCCTCTTGGAGGAGCTTCACTATCTCGCCCTGTGGGTCGGTTGGTGGGGCGGCATCTCCCCTCTGAAGGACCTCGAACTCTATCTCCGGCAGAGCCTCGCCGTTGAACTCCTTCCTGTACTTCTCCTTAATCTCCTCGGCGAGGGCCTTTGCGTCTGCGAGGATGTCGTCTATGCCATACCTCGGCAGAATCCTGCAGTCAAAAACCACCTCGTGCTCTCCAGGTGCTATGTTCGGGCTGTCGGCCGGGCCACGAACCATCGTCGGCTCAAAGGTGCTCTCCGGCGGCTCGAACAGCTCGTCCCTCTCGCCGTACTTCTCGTGGAGGAGTTTGTCGAGGTGGTAGGCGAAGTCGAGGGCGACGCGGTGGGCGTTGAGTCCCTTGTCCGGCATGCTGGCGTGAACCTGCCGGCCTTTAACCCTCACCCTAAGCCAGAGGATGCTCTTCTCGGCCACCTCGATGAAAGTGCCTTCCTCGTTCCCGCCATCCGGGACGAGAACGAGGTCGTCCTTTCTGAAAAGCTCCGGGTGCTCCCTCATGAGCCACTCGACTCCGTACTTGCTTCCAGTTTCCTCGTCGCTGACGAAGGCCAGGATGACCGTCCTCTTTGGCCTTATCCCGAGGTTCATCATGGCCTTTACCGCGTAGAGTGAAGCCACCAAGCTCTGCCCGTTGTCCTCGCTTCCCCTGCCGTAGACCTTGCCGTCCTTGACGACCGGCTTAAACGGCTCGGTAACCGTCCACTTGCTTAGGTCCCCCGGTGGAACTATATCCATGTGGGTGAGGATCCATATCCTTGAGCTCTCCTCACCCTTTTCGCCGTAGTAGTATGCTAGAATACTCGGCCTCACCCCGTTCTTGGCCCTCTCGTCGGGGGCGTTGTAGACCTCAACCCTATCGAAGGGCCACTCCTTGATTATTTCGAGCAGCTTCTGAGCCTTGTCGTATTCTCCTTCTCCACCATAATCTGGGCTTAGTGCTGGGATTTTTACGAGTTCCATCAGGGTCTCCGTCATTTTGTCCCGGAGCCCCTCCACTTCCTGAAGGATGCGTTCAATATTTTCGGACATGGGTGCCACCGTTTTCAGTTGGTTCCTGTGCTTTTAAACCCACTGAGGCCTACCCTGCCCTCGGCACCCTCCGGAGCACGGTGCCTCCCCAGCAGAGGTCACTTTTACCCCTGCGCCCCCTATCTAACCGGGCAATACCTTATATACCACCCTGAGAATAGTTAAACATCCGCAGAGGAAAAGGGAGGTGTCGATTTGATAGAGATCACTTTCCTGGGGAGTGGTGGGGGCAGGTTCATCACCATAACCCAGTTCCGCTCCACGGGAGGATTCCACATACGGGCCAGTAGAAACCTTTACGTTGATCCCGGGCCGGGAGCGCTCGTCAGGAGCTGGCGCTACAAGCTCGACCCGCGGAGGCTCGACGCCATTTTCGTCTCCCACAGGCACGTTGACCACTGCAACGACCTCGAGGTCATGATCGAGGCCATGACAGGAGGGGCCCTGAAGAGAAGAGGAACCCTGATAGCCTCCAAAAGCGTCGTCTACGGGGATGAGACCCACACTCCCGCTGTCAGCGGCTACCACATCGACGTCCTTGAGGGGGTCCACACTCCCGAACCAGGCAATAAAATCTCCCTTGGGACCGAGGAGCTACTCATAACGCCGTGTCGGCACTCCGACCCAACTACTATCGGCTTTCGCATGAAGACTGCCTTTGGCGACATCTCGTACATTCCGGACACGGCCTACTTTGAGGACCTCGTCCGATGGCACGATGGTTCCAGGGTTTTGATCGCGGCGATAACCCGGCCGAGGGACATGGGGATACCCTACCACATGAGCACCGACGATGCGGTTGAGATGCTCAAGAACATGAGGCGGAAGCCCGAGGTTCTGATAATGAACCACATTGGCATGAAAATGCACTTCGCCAACCCCTACAAGGAGGCCAAGTACCTCGAAACCGTGACGGGGGTGAAGACTTACATAGCGAAGGAGGGTTTCAGGGTGATGGTCAAAAAGGGTGAGATAAACGTTAGGACGATGCGACCCGCTAGGTTCGTTTGAGTTGCCCTCTTTCCTTCTTTAACATCTTCTCAACGGTCTCGCTGACCACTCCATAGGCCACTTCAAACAGTTCATCCCTTCTCTTCTCGCTGGGCCCCTCCACGACGACCCTTATCTTCGGTTCCGTTCCGCTCGGCCTCACCAGAACCCAGGAGCCGTCTCTGAGGTTGAAGCGGATGCCGGACACTGTGAGAATATTCTTTATCTCCCCCGCGAGCCTCTCTTCAAGTGTCTTGCTGACCCTTTCTAGGACCGCCCCCTTCAGATCATCCGGGCACTTCACATTTCTCTTGGTCAGGTAGTACGTTGGTACGTTCTCCTCAACGATTTTCGATAGGGGCATTCCCTCTTCATCTATGAGTTTTATAAGAAGCCCCATCGTGACGAAACTGTCTATCCAGAGGCCGAATCTTGGATGGATGAACTTCCAGGGCTCCGCCGCAAAGATGGCGTTGTACCTTTTGATCCCGTCGTGGGGCTGGCCAAGTGGTACCCGATGAACCATTCCACCCGCCTTTTCAACGACGTCGTCTATCCTCGAACCGGTGTTTATCGACGTGACCACAACTCCCCCACCGTTTCCCTCGACGTATAGCTTCGCAAAGAGGGCTATCAGAGTATCCTCATCTATGTAGTTGCCCCTCTCATCAAAGACCGCTATCCTGTCGGCGTCACCGTCTTGAGCTACCGCCAGATCGGCACCGAGCTCCCTGACCAGCGCACCCAGATAGGATATGTTCTCGTATCTTGGCTCCGGTTTCCTCCCGGGGAAATGTCCGTCAACATGGGCGTTTATGCTGATCACCTCCGCCCCCATCTTGCGCAGTAGATATGGCGCAACGAGACTTCCCACCCCGTTGGCACCGTCGTACAGAACCTTCAAACCGGTTTCATGATCCACGAAATCCAGGACGGCGTTTATGTAGTCTTCGGTAACGTCAATGGGCCGGACGCCTTTTACCTCGTCCCATTCGGCCCGTCTGTACTCTCCCGAGAAAACGATTCTCTCAAGCTCCTCCTCCTGCTCGGTGTAGAATTCGGTGCCATCGCCGTTGAACACTTTGATGCCGTTGTCCGTTGGCGGGTTGTGGCTTGCGGTTATCATAACCCCAGCGTCGCCGTAGCGGTTGGTTCCCCATGCAAGGGTGGGGGTTGGAACGAGACCGAAGTCGAGTACCTCCATACCCGATCCAAGGAGTCCAGAAACGAGGGCATTGCGCAGCATCGTGCTGGAGGTTCTGCCATCCCGTGCAACCGCGGTTTTTCCGGTCCTGTAGGTCCCAAGGGCCATGCCGATGTTCAGTGCAAGCTCGGGGGTTACCCTCTCCCAGAGAGTCCCGCGTATTCCCGCAGTCCCGAAGAGCCTCATAGTACCACCGTAACTACTTGGAAATTGCCTTAAATAGGTTTGGTGGTGTAGATGGCCAGCCCCCTGAAGTTTACGAGCCTCATGAAGCGAGGCATCGCATCCCCCGCGAGGGGCAGTATGAAAACCGGTGTTCCAAGGACCCTGCCAAGTCCAAGGATCGGTTTGATGATCTCCGGGGTTGGTCTGACGCTGTACAGTGCCCGGGATCCCTCGTACAGCCCAAGACGTGGATGAAAGATGTCATCGATGTGGGCGTTTATGCCGAGTTCCCTGGCCTTCTCAACGGCGTCCCGGTTCCAGTCGATGGCGGTGACCTCGCGCCCCCCCTCCATGAGTCTCAGGGCCACTTTGAACTGGAACCCTATCCCCACCTCCGTGAGTTGCCCTCCTGTGTGTTCCAGCAGAAAATCGGCGAAATCCTCGATCGGCATGCCGAAACTTGGGGAGATACCTTAAAAGGGTTTATCCTTCAAACGACTCCAGAAAGCAAGAAGAAAAGTCAGAACACCGCCGTCTGGGTGTTCTTGTTGAATATGTGCACCTTCTTCATATCAAAGACGATGTCCACTTCGGTGTCCTCTTGGACTTTGGACTCGGCCGGGAACTTGGCCAGGAACGTCAGGTCGCCGGTGCTTAGGTGGGCGATTTTCTCCCCTCCGAGGTTCTCGATGATCTCTATCCTGACGCGTGTCATATTCTCCCCCGGTACTTTGACCTGGGCGAATATCGCATCATAGATGTCCTCTGGCCTTATTCCAAACACGACTTCCCTCCCGAGAAGTCCTTCCTCCCCAAGTACCTCAACCTGATCTGGAAGGAGCTTGAGTCTGAACTGGCCGAAGTCTACAAAGCCGTCCTCTCCAACCGTTGCGTCCAGGAAGTTCATCGGAGGGGATCCTATGAAGCCACCCACGAAGATGTTTGATGGGTGGTCGTAGACATCCTCCGGTGTTCCAACCTGCTGGAGTTCGCCGTGGTTGATTATGGCGATTCTGTCGCCCATCGTCATTGCCTCGACCTGATCGTGGGTGACGTATATGGTCGTGACGCCGAGCTGGCGCTGGAGTCTCTTGAGTTCGGCGCGCATCTTGACCCTCAATTTTGCGTCGAGGTTGCTCAGAGGCTCGTCCATGAGAAAGACGTGGGGTTTTCTGACTATGGCCCTTCCAAGGGCTACACGCTGTCTCTGTCCTCCGGAGAGTTCCCTCGGCTTTCTTTTCAGCAGCTCAGTTAGGCCGAGCATCTCCGCAACTTCATTTACGCGCTGCTCGATCTCTTCCTTCGGTATCTTCCTGAGCTTTAGCGGGAAGGCTATGTTGTCGTAGACCGTCATGTGCGGGTAGAGGGCGTAACTCTGGAAGACCATCGCTATATCCCTGTCCTTCGGCGGGACGAAGACCCCGTTTTCGGGGTCGGCCACGAGTTTGTCCCCGACGTATATCTGTCCCTTTGTGGGCTCTTCTAAGCCTGCTATCATTCTGAGCGTCGTGGTTTTGCCGCATCCGCTTGGACCGAGGAGTATCATGAACTCCCCGTCCTTTATGTGGAGGTTCATGTCCTTTACCGCCGTAACCTCCCCGAACTGCTTCCAGATTCCAATGAGCTTAACCTCGGCCATGCTACCACCTCAAAATTAAAGGGGGTTCAGCGCCTCCTCCTTCTCAGGAGGGGCAGAAGTGCAAGGGCGAGCAGTGCGGCCGGACCGCATATGCCCTTACCGGAGCTGGTGGACGTGGGACTCGGTGATGGCTGGGGGGTGCTTGAGGTGCTTGGGCTGCTGGTTGGGGATGGCGTGGAACTGGTGGATGGGCTCGGTGTTGTGGTCTGAGATGGAGATGCGCTTGAGGAGGTGGTTGTCGTGCTGCTGGATGATGTCGTTGAGGTGGGTGCCCCTGCCCCGGTTCCGTTTATCAGGGTGATCATCCTCACCGTGGCGAGACTGCCGGTGGTGGTGTTGTATGAACTAAGCTGCTGTTCCTGGGTTGGGTTGAACCCCCGCGGAACGAGTTCATCAATAACGCGCGGTGCGACGTTGTTTATTACTGCCTGGGGGTTTGCCCCTCCAAGTTTCCACTGCTCAGCCTTGACGGCCACGTTTCTCCACTTGTCGGGTCCGTAACCGTCCTGAGAGCCAACTAGGACTGATGCGTAGAGCCCGTAGCTGCCCACGTTGATGTACTTCTTCGGAACCTTGACCACGATGGCGTTCTGTGTTGGATCGGCGCTTATCTGCATCTCTCCCTGGTATACGGTTCCGTTTGCCAGGACTATCAGGTTCCCGTAGTCCCAGCCGGCTATCCTGAATGCCACATCCCATGGGTGCCTGGGGTCGAGCCTGACGTTGCTCCCCGGTCCATCAGGGAACATTTTAATGGCGCTTGTGTTTCCTCCTTTCTTGAAGTCAAGGTACACCTCTATTATCTGGAGGCTGAATCCGTTGGGTCCGTTCCACGGGTTCCCTCCAAGGTTTCTGAACCTGAACTGCATCACGTAGCTGTCGGTCTGCTCTATGAGTTTGAACTCCAGGAGGTCGAAGACTCCGGGTTTGAAGACGCTGTCGGTTGGGTAGGTGTAGGTTCCGGGCCCGTGATCGTCCCCCTCCGGATCCTTTATGTCGGCCAAGACAACTCCCTTGACCTCGGTCGGCAGTTTGACCTCAACCGGAGTGGTTATCCTCACGAGGTTGCCGTCCTTAACCGTGGAGACCGCGAAGTAGAAGTCGTTGGGGGTTTCTATGTAGCTGAACGGGACGATGATCTCGATTGATTTTCCGTTCTTTACGACCTTTGCGGTGCCTATCTTTTTGCTGCCCTCGTAGCCGGTGGCGTTGAAGACCTCCGCTTTGCCGTTTTCGTACACCACATGCTTGGTTATCATGAGCCCCACACTGTCTACGGAGTATGGCCAGACCGAGTAGCGCAGTTCGCTGGGCTTCTTCTGGAGGATGGTGAACGTGTTGCCGACGTGTTTGCCCGCCTCGTAGATGCTCACCTCGAACTCGCTGACGTTTCCGTTCAGGACGAAGTGCAGTCCCTCCCCGTCGAAGTAGATGCTCACGTTCTTGGCCATGGGGGACAGGCTTGAGTACGTCTTGACCTCGCCCTTCTTCAGCCCCACCGGACCGGCGTTCTGGTAAGGCTGGCCATCCGGATAGTAGTTGCCGTACAGGTAGCTCGGGGGAGCCACACCTGCCAGCCGGTAGATCTCGTACAGGTACGTCTTGAAGTAGCGGTCGAAGGTGTAGTCCTGGCCGCTATCCTGATCGCTTCCGTACCACCAGAACCAATCACTTCCCTCCGCGCGGAAGAGGTACTCGTAGGCCGTGTCCCACGCACTGCTATTCATACTATTCTTATGGGCCATGAGGGTCTTCCTCGCCAGGTACAGCCAGTACCATGCGTAGTTCTCCTGAGGCTCCCCTATCCAGGTTGAGAGCGTTCCGTCGATCCAGCTGCTCTCCGGCCACTGCATCTTCTCCTTCACGCCCGCCATCTCATAGAGCTGGTTCAGGGTCTGGGCCTTGAGGAGGGCGTTGACCCGGTTCCCAGTGAAGTCGAGGCGTTCCATCACCTTTGGGGTGAGTTTGTTTGCTTTGTCCCCGTACATCTTGATGTACTCGGTGGGGGTGACGGTTCTTATGAGTCCTGCGTTCTGGAGCTCCGTGAGTTTTTTATAGAGCTCGGTTAGGAAGAGATCACCCTCGTAGGGGTAGTTCTCCCAGGGGTTTTCCCCGTCTAATGCGATAACGTAGACGAGGCTGCCGTCGGTGTTCTCCTTCTGCACCTTCAGGAGTTCGTTGACGAAGTCCTGGACTGCCTGTTCCTGGTTCATTCCCGCGTAGTTAAAGCCGACCCTGTCGCTCAGCGCGTGGTCGCGCGGGAACAGCCATATCTTCTTATCGCCGAACTGTGCAACCCATGGTCTGTAGTAGTCCCCCACCGTATTGGGGACGCCGAGCTTCTGGAGCACGAGCTGGTCTGTTATGACCCACTTCCATCCGTTGTCCGCGAGTATCTCAAGGGTCTTGTCGTTGAGGGCGCACTCCGCCGCCCAGCCCCCATTGGGTGTCACCGTACCGTTGCCGAGGTACTCCCTGTAGAGACTGTCCGCCTTCTTCACCTGTGCGTCGAAGTCGCTCTCCCAGCCAAAGTCATTGAGTATCGGGCCTATCGGGTGCGCGTAGGGAACCACGGTCACCTCAACGTTGCCACCACTGCCAAGGAGGTAATTTACCGTCTTGTACTCGTCGAGAGTGTGGTTTAAGAGCCACATCTGAGCGTTTAAGACGGTTTTGAGGTCGTCCCTTGTGTAGCCGCCCTGATCAACCCTGTCGTAGATTGCCTTGAGCTTCGGGTGGCTCAGTATGTACCCATGGTCCAGCCACGCGAGGTTAAAGTAAACGGCCAGGTCGATGTAGTCCTGCTCCGTGAACGCGCTGGTTACTGCCACCTTCTGCTCCTCGAGCGGCAGGTTCGCGTACTTTGCCTTCACCTGGAGCATCTTGTTCTTGAGGGCGGTGTAGTGCGTCCACAACTGTCTTATCGGGTTGCCGTTTGGATCCGCCACCGGCTCTCCGTTCCAGGGAATCGTGTTGTCAAAGAATCCGCCCGGAGCCTGAAGCATCTCCCACTTATCATCGACGGTGAGAGGTTCACCGTTGGCTATCTTATCGCTGATAATCTGTAGTGTGTCCTTCTTTCCATGCATGTAACCGATCAGCTGGGCTATCAACGACCCTGATAGGTCAACAGTGGCGTGCACGTCCGGGTATTTACTTAGGTAGTAAGCCATTTTCCAGTAGTCTCGAGCCGCATGGAGTCTGACCCAGGGCCTTGTGTACACACCCTGCACCGGGTCGTAGTAAAACGGCTGGTGCATGTGCCAGACTATTATGACGTTCAGGGGTTTTGCGTTGTCGTTTCCAGCGCTGACCGGGTGTACGGCCAGTAGGCTTACAGCCATCAAAAATATTGCAAAGAGGGAAACCAGCTTCTTCCTCATTCGGAATCACCTCACTCCTTCAAACCTCCAATTGTCAGCCCGCTCCTTATGTAGTTCTGGGCGAGCATGAAGACCACGAACACGGGCAGTGCAAAGAGCAGCGCGGCCGCCCCGAAGTAGTTCCACTGTATCCCCCTGCCGATTCCACCCATCAGGGTGTATATCCATACCGACAGCGGCTGGTTGCCCTGGTTGAGGAGCAGGCTTGCCAGGATGAACTCCGTCCATCCGCCGATGAAGGCGAATATCGCCACCGTGGCGATCCCCGGCAGTGCCATCGGCAGGAGCACGTACCTTATTATTTGCAGGTATCCCGCACCGTCCACGAGGGCGGCCTCGTCGAAGTCGGGGCTTATGGAGTCAACGTACCCTTTGAGGAGCCACGTGTTGAAGGGGACGCTGCCGGCGGCGTATATGAACGAGAGCACCGGGAGTTTGTTGTAAAGACCGAGCTTAACGAGCATACCGTAGAGGGCTATCAATCCCGCTATCCCCAGACCCCCGGCGACCTGGGTGAACATCAGGTAGAAGTAGAGCACGTGCTCCCTGCCGAAGAACTTCATGCGGGAGAAAGCGTACGCCGCCGGTATGACGAATATTAGGGACAGTACCACGGTCAGGGTGGCCAGTATGATGCTGTTCTTGAGGTATCCGAAGAACACGGAGTTCACGAACTTTCCGACGGTGGTGAGCGTTACCCTGCCTTTGTTCATGATCACCACGTACCTGACCATGGGGCCCGATACGGGGGTGCCGTCGATCTTTCCGGAGGTCATTATGACGTTCCTTATTATCCCGAACCCGATCGTGTTCTTCTGTCCTATCCGGGTTAGTATGAAGAGACCGTGAACCTTGGCGGTTAGCTGACCGCTGGTCTTCTGATTTGCCGGGACCGTGAACTGGATGTCCTTAACCGGTACGCTGAACTCTATCCCCGTGAACGGTCCGTACTTCACCTTTCCACTTAGTGTGCCGTCTTTCACGTAGAGCTTGCCGTTTTCAAGTACCGCGTTACCCTCCAGGATCCCGGTAAAGTTCTCGCTTATTCTTTGCCCCCCCAGTCCGAACAGAACTTCCCTGTAGGGTTCGAGTGTGACGTTCTTTGGTATTAGGTTCAGGTGGGTTGTTGCTATACTGCCCTGGGGGGATATGGACACCGTGAAGATGTAGTACACTGGGAACAGTATTACGAACATCACCAGTATCGCGGCCAGCGTGAGGGTGAACGTCTTGATGACCTCACTCTTTCTCCTTCCCATCATCCTCTGGCACCCTCCTGGAGCTTGCTTATTTTCACGTTAACGTACATGTACACGGCCAGTACGAGCGTCGCTATCACCATAACGGCGGCGGCCCTCCCGTAGTGGGGACTCGCCCCAAACGCCTTTCTGAAGCCGTACAGCAGGAGGAATTTATCCTCGAATAGCGGGGCGTTGTAGATATAGGGCACCATGAAGTACTGGAAGCTCGCGGCGCTTGTCAGGATGGTCGCGAAGGCTATCGGCTTACCGACGACCGGCAGGACGACGTGTCTGATCCTCTGCCAGTAGTTTGCACCGTCTATGATGGCCGCTTCCACGAGGGTGTCCGGAACCGACTGGAGGGCGGAGGTTATGACCGTCATCATGAAGGGATAAGCGAGCCACACCTCAATGATGTTCAGGGCTATGAACCCCCAGAACGCGTTGTTCGTCCAGTTGGGGAGGTTGCTCACTCCGATTGACTTTAGAATGATGTTTATGGGGCCAAAAACAGGATCGAACATGAACTTCCAAACGGTGACCGAAAAGAGGAGCGGAAGCGCCCACGGGATTATGAGGAGTGAGCGATATATCATCTTCCCCTTGACGTACTTGCTGTTGTACAGCAGGCTCAGGGCGGTTCCGACGAAAACCTTCAGTGTGACGCTCGTGAAGACGAAAAGCCACGTCCACATGAACGCGCTTCTGAATTTATCGTCGCCCAATATCCATCTGAAGTTCTCCAGACCCACAAAATGCATCGGAGAAACGGTGCTCTGGGCGGCGTTGTATATCGGGAAGTTTCCAAGCTGTGCGTTGGTGAACGCCAGGTAGATTGAGTATATGATGGGCCATAGGTTGAAAAACAGGAACGCAGCCATTCCAGGCAGAATAAGCAACAAAGCGATCATGGTGCTCTTCTTCACAGGCATCCCTCCAAAGCATCCCTCTAAAAAATGTTGGAAGGGAGGCTTCAGCCTCCTTGGATGTCCTTAAGGGCCTTGTCCTGGTACTTCTTCAGTATGGCCGGGATGTCCGCGTTGGCCGGGTTCTGGAGTATCTCGTTTATGGCACTGTCAACGTCGCCCCAGACAGGACCCATCTTCGGGCTCTTGGGCATGAGGTAGGCGTGCTGAACGGCCTGTCCGAAGCCGTAGATGACGGGGTCTTTCTGAACGTCTGGGTCGTTGAGGACCTCCGGGAGGACGGGGATGTACCCGAGCTGGAGGGCGAGCTGCTTGATAACCTGCGGGTTGGTGGTGAACCACTTGACGAACTTCCAGGCCGCTTCCTTGTTCTTTATGCCCTTGGCGAAGTAGAAGAGCTTGACTCCACCGTAGGGTCTCGGCCAGTAGGTCTTGCCGTCTTTGGTTATCGGCGGAAGCGGGACGATGCCGAAGCTTATGTTGGCGTTCTTGACGCTTGCGATGCTCCACGGGCCGTTGACCATCATCGGGGCCCTTCCTTCAAGGAAGATGCTCTGCTGGGTGTTGTAGTCGGCCGTCGGGGCCATGTAGGGCCAGATGTTCTTGAAGAAGAACTCGAATCCTTCGATAGTTGCAGGATTGTCGAGGCCCGGTTGCTCAGTCTTATCGTCGAAGTAGTATCCTCCAAAGGCCTGAGCCCACGCGGATATGAAATACGAGTTTATAGGATAGGCTATACCGTACTTCTTGTTGTTGGGGTCGTTGTACTTCTCCATTATGGCCTTCATCTCGGCGAAGGTCTTCGGCGGGTTCTGGATCATCTTCTTGTTGTATATGATGGCGACGGTCTCGGCTGCGAAGGGCATTGCGTAGTAGTGCCCCTTGTACTGCATGGCCTCCTGGGCCATTGGGGCGAACTTGTTCTTTATGTCCGCCGTAACGTAGTTGTCTATCGGTTCGAGGAGGCCGGCCTCGGCGAACTTTCCAATCCAGTCGTGAGCCCATATGAAGAGGTCGGGGCCCTGACCGCTTGGGATGGCCGCCTTCAGGGCATCCTCAAGGTTGGGCTTCTGTTCAAAGACTATGTTGACGTTCGGGCACATGGCCATGTACTCCTCGGCTATGCTCTGGAAGACCTGGAGCTCGTTGGGTTGCATCGCGTGCCAGATAACGACCTTTCCGCTGCCGCATTCTGTGGCCGGCGGTGTGGTCGTGGTTGTTGTGGTCGGGGACGACGATGTTGTCGACGTTGGGCTGCTGGTTGAACTGCTGCTCGTTGTTGTGGTTGATGATGAAGGCGTCGGCGAGGAGCTGGTTGTCGCTGGAGTGCTGCTCGTTGGGCTGGAGCTGGTGCTGCCCCCGCCGCTGATACAGCCGCTGGCCACTACGCTAAAAACCAAAACTCCAACTAAAAGCAGGGAAATCAATCCTCTCTTCATCTTTATACCACCCGCACTTGTGTTGGGTGATACAGTATCATCCTCAGTGATATATATACCTTGCGCTTCAGTGCCCCTTTAAGGGGGTGGTGTACCCCAGCGTACCCTGAAGTCTATCTTCGGAGGCACGCCTCAAAATGATGAAGGAGCACGGTGCAACCATCCTCTTTCCGTGTTCCCAGGGAGCCACTACCTTAACGGCACTGTCCGAGGGGTTGATCGCCACCAGAACACGCTCGTCCCCCTCCACCCTCTCGTACACGAGCACTTTCTCCCTAAACTCTAGCGGTCGAAACTCCCCTGTCTGAAGGGCCCTGCTGGACCTTCTCAGGTTTATCAGTTCCCTGGTTACGGTTAACACCTTTGCGTTCCATTCTTTTGGGTTCCATTTCATAGGCGTTCTGCCTGGTGCCATGCCTCCGTCATTTCCCCTCAGTCCAATCTCGTCGCCGTAGAATATGGAGGGAATCCCCCGGTACGTCATCAGAAACGCCAGTGCGCAGAGGTACCTTCCCACATTCCCCTTAACTAAGTCGAGGAAGCGTTCCGTGTCGTGATTGTCGAGGAAGTTGTACATCGCGTACTCCGCGGGACCCAGATGGGCGCTCAGCAGCTCCAGACCGTTGAGGAACTCCCCCGCGTCGATTTCACCCTCAACAAAGAACCTGAGAATGAGCTCGTAGAGGGGGTAGTTCATGGTGCCGTGGAATGCGCCGGGAACCCAGGGCCGGGGGTCGTCCATAACTTCCCCAACAAGGTAAGCGTCCTCCAGCATCCTCGTTTTAACCTCTTTCCAGACCCCCGGTGGAACGCCGTGGGCGACATCGAGTCGCCATCCGTCAGCGCCCCTTTCGAGCCAGTATCTCATGACGTCAACCATGAGCTCGCGTACCCTTCTGCTGTCGTGGTTCAGCCTCGGCATCAGCCAGACTGAAAAGAAGGACTCGTAGTTCCTTTTCATTCCTTTGAGCTTTCTGTGTTTCTCCGGCCACGGTTCCCTTGATTTCAGAACCTCCAGGAATTCTTCCGGGACAGCAGGGAATCCGGTAATCCTGTAGAAGTCCTGGTATCTGCTCTTTTCTCCGTTAAGAATGACGTCCTGGAAGTAGGGGTGGAAGAAGCTCGTGTGGTGGAAAACCCCATCGAGAATCAGTTTGATATCCCTCTTTTTGAGTTCCCCCACGAGCTCCCTGAAAGCTTCGTCTCCTCCAAGCTTCCCGTCAACTTGGAAATAGTTGGTAACATCGTAGCGGTGGTAGGTCATGGACTTGAATATAGGGGTGAGATAAAGCGCGTTTACGCCGAGTTCTTCGAGGTGTTCCAGCCGCTTTATTATTCCGGCCAAATCGCCGCCGTGGAACTGCTCCCTGCGGAACGCCCTGCCCCTCGGTGTTCCTGTAAGACCCCTCTCGAACCTGTCGGGCATTATCTGGTAGAAAACCCTCCCGTAGACCCAGCGGGGAGTTTCCGGACGGTATGGAACGGCCCTGAATGGCCCTATTTTCCTTATCCCGCCTTCCTGTGTCCGAACCTCAAAGGAGTACTCCAGTTCACCGTCTCCTGGTAGGATCGCCTCGAAGTACTCGAACAGTTCATCCCTCGCTTTTCTCATCATCCCAACTGTGACCTCGCTTTCCTGGAGGACGAGGGTGGCCCTGGTGACTGTCCCCAATTTCGCCCTAAGGAGAATGTGGGTTCTGCCTGACAATGTGTAGAGATACAGCAACGATGGAACGTGGAAAACCTCCTCGTCCCCTGTGATCGTGGCCACACTCGCGGTGCGCTTGAATCTGTAAGAATCTCTCTTGTAGATTGTCCTCTCCGAGTTTTCCAGATCTGGTGTGTAGTTTCCGCCCACAGAAAATCCGTAGTACCAGGTACCCTCAGGAAGCTCCACCCTTATTGTCCACCTTCTTCCGTCCTTTACCATCCTGAAGCTACCCTCGTTGAAGGCGTTGAAGCTTCCCAGAAGGTACGCATAGGCTTCGTCCCCTCCCGCAGGCGTTGAGAACTCGATGAGAGCTACCCTCCCAAAGGTTTCATCCTCCCTGAGCCCGAAAATTTTATACACTTTGGTCACCTCAAGTATCACTAGCGATGATTAAACTTTGATGAGTGAACTTAAGAATTTGGGGGTATTGCCATGAGGGAAGATGAGATCATTGATAAACTTCAAAAGCTGGGCCTGACCAAGTACGAGAGCGTCGCCTATATAACCCTTCTCAAGCTCGGCCCGAGCAAGGCCACGGACATAACCAAGGAGAGCGGAATTCCTCACACGAGGGTTTATGACGTCCTCAGTTCCCTTCACAGGAAGGGTTTTGTGGACGTCATGCACGGTTCTCCGCGGCTATACAAGCCGGTCAACCCTGAGGTGGTTCTTGAGAAGGTCAAGGAGGAGTTCGTGTCCGACATCGAGGAGCTGAAGGCTGCGTTCCTTGAGCTCTACCGTGAGGTTCACGGTGAGGAGCTCCCAGAGATATGGACCATCCAGGGATTTGATAACACCATTGAACGTGCGGAGTACGTTATACGCACCGCAAAGCATGAGGTCCTGATCAACACGCCGTTCGAGTTTCTGAAGCTTCTGAAGGAGGAGATAAAGCGCAGGAAGGATGTTGTCTTCGTCATCATCAGCAACTTCGATGAGGTTCCGGAGTGGCTTGAGGGAGAGAACATACTGCTGGCCAAGAGCGGCGGTGCCCCATGGCTTATGGCGAGCTGGATAATCGGGGACATCGACTACGCCCTCTTCTTCGGCGCCCTTCCGAAGGACAGGCGCAGGGAGAAGTTTTACTCCTTCTGGGCAAAGAGCCCTAGAATAATTCAGAACTACATGCACTGGTTCTACACGATATACTTCGACAACAGCGAGGTCATCAAACCCCTTGAGTACGATGCCCTGTCCAAACCCCTCGCCCTCGTGAACATAAGAACGCTCATCACGGTCCTGAAGTTTTCGAGGCTGCCGAAGAAGACCGAGATCATCGGGAGGATGATAGACACCAAAAAGCCGGTCACCCTCGATGGCCAGATAGTGAGCTATGAGTACACCCCCCTCACGGCAAACGTCACGTTCAGGTACAACGGCGACGAGCTAAAGGTGGGTGGAATCGGAAGCTACTTCGAGGACGTTGAGGGGGAGAGGTTCATACTCCTTGAGTGAGACCTTTCTTTCTTTTCGATTATATACCCCTTAGATCGCCTAGGGGGAGTTCGGGGTGAGAGCAGTGAAGGTTCTGGTTATAGGATTTGAGTATCTTCCTGTAAAGGTGGGTGGTCTCGCAGAGGCTGTAACCAGCATTGCGAAGGGACTGAGCGAACTGGGAAACGAGGTCATCGTTTTCACACCCGATCATGGAAGGGGCCTTGGGAAACCATTTACAACGTTCAGGGTCTCCTCTTCGGGGAAAAAGGTGGAGGTGACCGTGCGGAAGAGAGAGGAGAATGAAGTCACGGTTTACACCCTCGGCGGGGGTATTCTCTCCGATTCGGATGTCTACGGGCCTGGCTGGGACGGCATGTTGGAAAAGGCTGTTCTGTTCGGCAAGGCCTCCGTGGGCCTGATGAACGAACTTATCGGGGAGTTCATGCCCGACGTTGTCCACGCCCACGACTGGCACACCGTCTTTGCCCTTGGTCTCCTGAAGAAGTACTTCGATATAAGGAGCGTTTTCACCGTCCACAGGCTCAACAAGGCCAAGATTCCGGCCCGATATTTCCATGAAGCCAACCTCCCTGAATTAGCCCCTTACTCGGAGATAGACCCCGAGCACACCGCCGGATATATAGCGGACGCCGTGACGACCGTCAGCAGGAGCTACCTGTGGGAGGAGTGGGATTTCTTCAAGCACTTCGAGGGCAGGGTTACTCATGTCTTCAACGGCATAGACTGCTCCTTCTGGAACGAAGAGCTCATGGAAAGGAAGGATCTACCCAGAGAAGAGCGGCGGAGGCTCGTCTTGGAGCACTTCGGTCTGAGTGATGGGAAAGCTTTCATGTTCATAGGGCGCTTCGATAAAGCGCAGAAGGGGGTTGATTCACTGCTCCATACCATTGAGATACTCTCAAAAGACCCCTCATTTGAAGGCATGAGGTTTCTGGTTGTGGGAAAGGGAGATCCGGAGCTTGAAGCCTGGGCGAAGGCGGTTGAAGGGAGGTTCCCTTCCAACGTTCACGTCGTCACAGAGCTTCTTCCCAGAGAGTTCGTTCGTGAACTCTACGGCTCGATGGACTTCGTTATCGTCCCCTCGTACTTCGAGCCCTTCGGGCTGGTGCAGCTTGAGGCCATGTGTCTTGGTGCCATACCCATAGGCAGTGCCGTTGGTGGAATCAAGGACACCGTTGTGGACCTTGGAGAAGGGTTGGAGAACGCTACCGGGATACTGGTACCCCCCCGGGATGCCCTGGCACTTGCGAAGGCGATAGTTCGGGCGTGGGAGCTTGATGAAGCGACCCTTAAACTGCTCCGGGAGAACGGGAAGAGGCATGCCAGGGAGGATTTCACCTGGAAGAACGCGTGTTTGAGGTACATGAGTGTATATGAGAACCGGGTCGATAAGGCGATCCCCTTCCTTCGCTAGCGCTATCCGAACTCTGCCAGAAACTTTCTTTTCAACCTTTTCATCGTTCCGGAAACGCCGAGGGTTCTGAAGATGGCCTTTGAGCCGTTTATCTCTGTTACCAGCGTCAGAGCAAAGCGTAGCTCCTCGACGTGCTTCCTGTCAACCCTGACGATTCCGGTCTGGCTCTTCTCGTCGAATTTGATGAACCAGGGCTTTGCCCTCGCTGAGCCCAGGGTCCCCAGCGTTGAGAGGCTCGCGTCCCATATGACCCTCTTTACCTCCTCCTTCTTAAACGGCCTCTCCCCGATCACCTGAAATGCTATGTAGCGGTGCTTGTCCCTAAGTGTGGGTGGCAGGTACTTCGGCTTCTCCCTCATAGGCATCCGCACAACTTTGCCCGCCAACCTTTTTAAATCCCTTGGCGGGGCTATGGTTAGCGAGGTGAGTTCGTTGGTACGGGGGACACCTTACTTCTCATACGTCGTTCGCGAGCTACCTACAGGTTGTCAGCTCTGCGTCAGGGGTGAGAAGCTCGTCCTCTTCACGACCGGGGCCTGTCCGAGGGACTGCTTCTACTGCCCGCTGAGCCCCTGGCGGAGGGAGGACGTGGTTTACGCCAACGAGAGGCCGGTTAAGAGCGTTGATAACATCATAGGAGAGGCGATGATTCAGGAAGCAAAAGGGGCTGGCGTCACCGGCGGGGACCCGCTGGTGAGATTAGACAGGACCGTTGAGTATATCCGCTCTCTGAAGGAAGCATTCGGCGAGGACTTCCACGTTCACCTGTACACGACGGGCGCTCTGGCCACCAAGAAGAACCTTGAGATGCTCTACGACACCGGTCTGGATGAGATACGATTCCACCCGGACCTATTCAACCCGAACTCGAAGCTCTTCAAGGTGGAGATTGAGAACATTCACAATGCTTTCGACTTCGACTGGGACGTTGGGGGAGAAATTCCCTCGATCCCGGGTCAGTTCGAGAGGATGAAGTGGTACGCGGAGTTTTTGGACAGCCTTGGAGCGAAGTTCCTCAACGTGAACGAGCTTGAGTTCAGCGAGACAAACCTGAGGGCGATTCTCGACAGGGGGTACCGACCGATAAGCAACGAGAGTCCGGCTATAAAGGGTTCCCTTGGGCTCGGGCTTAAGCTGTTAGAATGGGGTGAGGAGAACACGTCGCTGAGCTATCACCTGTGCACGGCAAAGCTGAAAGATGCCGTCCAGCTAAGGAACAGGCTGAGGATGATGGCCAAGAACGTGGCCAAGCCTTACATGGAAATCACCAAAGACGGGACGCTTCGGTTTGGTATAGCCGAATACGGTGATTTGGACGAGCTCTACGCGCTCCTCGTCAGCGAGGCTGAAGTTCCAGCTGAGTGGCTCTACATAAACAGGGAGAAAGGCAGGATAGAGATGCCTGAGGAAGTTGCCCTTGAGCTTGCCGAGGCGATTGAAGGCGATGTTCGCTTTTTCATCGTCGAGGAGTACCCGACTTTCGACAGGCTTGAGGTGGAGAGGGTTCCGTTGCCCTAATCCCTGAGGGCAAGTCTCAGGAGCGGGTCGGTCAGCCTGTACTCCCCGTTTTCTTCTTCGATCCAGCCCATCTTCTTCAGGTTCTTCAGAAGTTCGTGAAGTCTCGGCTCGGGGGTTCTCATTTTCTTGAGTTCTAAGTAGTCCCGTATGAGGCTCCACCTGTTGTAACCCAGTGCTATCGCCCTTAAAATTCCAATGTACCGCCTGCTCCGTCTTTCAAGCTCTGAGAGCTCGCCAAGGAGGAGACCTTTGGCGATGTTGAGGGTTGACTCCATAGCCCTCTGAAAGTCATGGGTTTCGAGGTATCTCGCCCCAAAGAGAACGAGCCAGCCGGGTATGCCGTCGAGTATGGAGACGGCCTTCTCAATGTCTTCTTCCAGTACTACAACCCCTACCTCTTTAAATCCTACCCGCAGGAATGCTTTTGATGTCTCACTATCAAAGGGCTTTACGTATATCTCTCCCCCGACCCTTCCGTAGAGGGGGCTCTCATAGTCGTCTATGCCGAGAAAGTCATGCAGAAGTCCAACCTCCGAGCCCGTCAGTATGATCCGTAGATTGGGCAGGCTGTCGTATGCGTGGGCAAACAGCGCCAGGAGCTCCTTTCCGCCCCGCGAGCCGTAGAACCTGAGGTACTGGGCCTCGTCGAAGGCTATAATGAACTTCCCGGTTTTTTCTCCGAGTTCATTCAGCTCCCTGAATATCTCCCGGAGGGAGGCATCCCGGGGCTCAATCTGAAGGAACCTCAGGTTCAGTTTTACCCTGAACTTCGAGGCTATTCTCTGGAAGATGCTTCCTTTCGACTGGAGCTCCCGGATGAGGTCGTCCCTGGTTATGTGCCCGCTCTCGGCGTAGAGCTCCCTGCAGTCTATCAGAATCCCTGGGTTCTCGGTGAGGTAAGCTCTGAGGATGGAACTTTTGCCAACGCGTCTTATTCCAAGGAGGAGCGTTAGTGGATAGCGCTCGATGCTGTTTTCCAGTTCTCTGAACTCCTTCTCCCTGTCAAATATCTCCTCTCTTCTGCTCTTTGGTTTGAGGTCGAACAGCACTTACGCCACCGTAAGTAACTTACGGGGGCATAAGTTATAAGGGTTTCGAAAGATTTATTTACTCAGGAGGATATTAACCGCCATGCGGGTCTTCATCAAGGACTACCTCCTCCCATGGCTTCTCGTTCCGGGCTTCTGGTTTGCCCTGTGGCTGTTCGTTCCCCCCACAGGGGAAAACATTACAGCGGTCAACCTTTTCGCGGCTCTCCTTCTGCTGGTTCCCTTTCTCCTTGCGGCGCTGTACTTCGTTGGGAAGGCCCTTGAGCGCTACGGATACTCGGGAGAGGACATCAAAAGACTGCCCGAGATAATCGAAAAGGCCCACGGGAGGCCTTATCTTCCGAAAGAGGTGTTCAATATTGTCGGCGATGCCCTTGTCTTCTGGGGCCTACATTCTCGAGCGCCCTGATGATGACCGGAGACTCGGTGAGGGGGAGTTCTCAACGGGATTTTTATATTCGCCATAATCTTTGCCTTCTTTGTTCTCCTCGTTTCCATGGTCATCTGGGTTATGGGGCTTCCCTTTGCCCTCTACGAGTTACTCAAGGGAAAGGAGCTGAATAGAGGTTTCTTGATTGAGCTAACAATAAGGCAGAACCTCTTATATACAGCGGTTCTCGTCGCGGTCAGGCTCATAGCGCTCCACTCCAGCTATCCATCCGATAGTGGCCCTGTAGGTGAGCTTATGGCCTTTGGCCGGAAAACGGAACTTGTAAAGTTTCTCCTTGAGCTTTCGGGGTTAAACTTTCTGTTTGGCTTAATTGGCATCTACCTTCCCAAGAAATCGAGGAAGCTGACCGCTCTGGCTTTAACATTGATCCTTATGGCTCAAATCCTGCTCGTCTGGAGGGTTCTCACGGGTAAGTTTTAAATATTTCGTGCATGCATGCACTTACAGGTGGTGCCGTTGGGAAAGACGATAACCATAGCGGATGACGTTTACTACGAGCTCGTCAGGATGAAGGGGAACAAGAGCTTCTCCGAGCTCCTGAGGGAGCTCATAGGCAAGAAAAAAAAGGGCAACCTCGATGTGCTCATGATAGCATTCGGGACAATGACGGAAGAAGAGGCCAAGGAATTTGAGAAGGAAATGAAGGAGGTTGAGGAATGGTTGAACTCTTGGACACCAGCGTGGTGATTGAGCTGTTCAAAGGCAATCAGAAGGTTTCAGTGCAACTCTCCGAAGATGCCGAGTATGCCCTTCCGTCGATAGTGCTCTTTGAGCTCCTTTGCGGGAAGCTCAAACCCCGGCAGAGGCTGGCCCTCGAAAAGATGCCTGTCCTGGACTTTGACAGGGCTAGTGCAGAGATTGCAGGTGTGATATTCAGGGATTCAATGTCAAAGGGTCTAAAGCCCCCAACTAAGGACCTCCTCATAGCCTCGACTGCGATAGCCCACAATGCAACGCTCTATACCTGCGATAAGGACTTCAAACGCTTCGAAGAGTATGGGCTGAAGGTAAAGGTTTTGTAGAGGTGAACCTCAGAAAGCCGGGGGATGTTTTGTGAGTAAAAACCCTATATCTTTAGCATTTAGGTACGCCCCTTTTCCTGATTTCGTTTGGGTTCGGAGTGCTATTATTTGGGTTTATCTACTTGATGTTTGCGAAACCGGGCACTTCTTTCATTCCCCTCGTTAAAATGCTCGGCGTTTTGTTTATAATTGGTGCCTTCGCGCTGTTTCTTGTGGTGACACTACAGGAAATGGACAAGAAAACACCGGAAAAAGTTTTCTACTCTTGGAGAGACTTCCTCAAGGAACTTTCAGCGTCCCTTTTAATGTTTATCATTGCGTACTTCTCGGGGGTGAGCCTGGAAAAGAGCGTTTCGATGGCGCTCTACGTTTCTGTTATATCTGGCTGGTACTGTTCCATGATTGCCTACAGGAATGTAATATCCGACCGGATACTCAAAATCCGGGCCGTTGTAAATTTTGTGGCTATAATTTTGGGGCTTTACCTCTTCGTGATTGATAGTCTGGTCATAAGCGGGCTGATTGGGATACTTTTCGCGGTTGTTTCTGAAAAAGACTACAAGGTAACACGAAAACTTGTAGAAGTGGGTTTGCTGGAGAGGAAATACGCCGAAGGCGGGGCCTGGCGGTTGTTTTACGGCATCTTTTATGGGTTTGGGGTGGTAGTGGCTCTGATGATATTCACGGGGAAGTACAGTGCTTTCTTCATCAGGGAGTCCCTGCTAACGATGTTTAGGCTACTTTATCTGTTCACGGCGATTTTCCTCCCCTTTGGAACGTTTCTCGGGTGGTTGAGGTTGAAGGTTCAGGGAATAAAACTCGATGACCAATGATGATATTGCTAAGGGCGAACTTCTGTGTTCTTTTGTTCGCTCTTTTACTCTGGCTTCTTTTGTCTGGTTCTCGTCGTTTTGGTACGGTTGAAAATTGAAAATCCTACGAAAAAAAAACGTTATTTAATCCAACTTGTAAAAAGAAAAGTTTATATAGTTTCATATGTTATTTTGGGTGACCAACTGGTCAGGTGGTGGCTATGGAGTGGAGAAAGGCGACGTTCGGCTTGTTTCTGGTCTTTATGGTGCTTAGCCTGCAGTTGATTGCGGCACCGCAGGCCATGGCTATGAGTACTAACAACGCCAGCGTGACCTTTAGGAGGGCAGTCGTTGCCTGGTACGATGAGAATGGTAAGCTTGAGATGAACGTGACGTGGATTAACAAGGTGGTGAACTTCACGAATCTGACGAAGGGCTGTCCGCTTCACCACGCCAATGTAACGCCGAAGGTAAACGTTTCAGTGGTCACGCTTTACAACATGAGTAAGAAGCACGAGCAGTTACTGTTCTTCAGGCTGAACTTCTACAACAGCACGTTTAATTACACGATGTACGCGCTCGTTTACCGCGCCGAGAGGAGCCAGTACAACTTCACACTGGTTACGAGGATATTCACTGACCCGAAGACTGGGGCATATAAGGCTTACCTGACGGGAATGAACATTGCTCCCGCTAACGAGAAGAAGTCTCTTCCTGTTGGGGATGTTATACTTACCGCCGACAACCTGACGCTCTCCCAGTATTACTGGACTCTTAACAAGGTTCTTATGAAGCTTCGCAGGGGTGACGAAACTAACTGGATTTGGGATAGGAGTGCTTACGAGCTGAGGCACCTCTCTCACCAGGTGAGACTAAAACTTCCAGAGTACGATCAGGAGAAAGCAGTGGGAATAACAACAGTTATGGACGGATTCTGGTCATGTATATTAGGTTGTGTATTGGAAAAAGCAGTTGAAGATTCTGATTTAGTAAAAACTTGTTATTATCTTTGCTATATAGCAGCCATGGATCCGTCCAAGACAACAGTAGTTGCATGTGCACTATGCCTCGGTGTAGCTTGGGGGCCTTGTGTAGGTGAATGTCTGTGGGAGAAGTTCGTTGGATGATCAAGATGTTTTTAATTGCCACTTTGTTTTTATATCTTGGGGGGTGTGTTGGCATGGACAAAATCCTCGAGGAAGAACTCCTTAGGAGTGTTCCTATATTTTTCCTTGCTTTTATGACATATGCCTTCATCTGGGGAGCCAGTGGTGAAAAACTTCCGGCAGTTTGGGCACCGATAATCTCACTGACACTGAGCATTGGGACTCTTCCTCTTAGGATATGGTACAGGAGGCGGAAGCATGAGGCTTAAATTCGGAGTTCTTGGGCTGGCTTTATTCGGTGTTGTAACCATCCTCTGGAAGCAATTCAACACTCCATCAACGTCTGGAAGGACATTACTGTTCCTTCTTTTGAGTCTCCTTCCAATAACTTTAATTCCCTATCTATTTGTGGACGAGCTTGGGGAAATGAAGAACCCGAAGAAATTGGCTCTGGTTCTGACCGTAGTCCTAATTCTTGGACTGCTCAGCGCAGCCTACAACGGAAACCTGAATTCCAATTTTGTTCTCACGTGGGCACTTCTTCTCGGTATCGTCTGGCTACTAACGATGGGCAAAACATCTGGTAAAGGGGTGAGACGTTGATGCTGGAGGAATATGTGTCCGGCATCTTATTTGGAATTTCCCTATGGCTGCTAACATCGGGACTTATTTTATACTTTAAGACCCCAAAGACTTTCTCGTTTGTAATCCGGGAAAGTGACTTGGAAGTGGTTCCCAAAAACGAACTTCCCGACGAAGTGAGGAAATACAAACGTAGACTGGAGGAATCCCTCCGCCAAAAACTCATTGAAAAGAGTAGGAAGGAAGCGAGAAACCGACTCTTGGCTGGAGTGTTTCTGCTCGTGGTTACAGTTTTATTCAACCTCTTTGGTGGTGTTCCATGACGCAAAACATAGCAAGATTCTGTATCTTCCTTTTTATTGCCCTTTCGATGGCTTATGGCTTTTATACTAGCAGGTTGTTTCCTTTAACCGTTGGCATCGTTTCGGCAGTGCTCTACGCACTCAGCCTTCGGGAGGAAGACCTGCCGGAGTTAACGGGCCTCGTTGCGATGTTCTCATCGATATTGCCCTCTGGAAAAACTCACTTAGGTACCTTTCGATACTCGGTGTTGTCCTGCTGGCAATCCTTGAATTTTCGGCGATAATGAGAAGAAGAGAAATGAAAAGAGCCGTTGAGGCTCAAAATTAGTCATTAACTTTTTTCAATCCCTATCTTCGCCTGGACCTCCGGCCACTCGACGACGTAGCCCTTGGCCTCCTCAAAGCGAACCTCAACCGCTCTCGTCTCCTTCTTCACGTGGTCTAGGTTCTCTTTGAGTAAC
>NZ_JALSLB010000011.1 GCF_026988555.1 Thermococcus sp.
GGATGGAGCAGGGATGGAATCCCGGCCAAGGCCAAGCTCATGGCCCTCGACCTCCCGGACATCGCAGAGGACATCGGGGCGGGGATTTGAAGGTCCCTCCCTACTTTTCTGTTTACTCGTAAACAAAACTCCGCCCACATTCTCCCGTTGTTTATCAGTCAACTACAGGACCTACAATCAGGCTTTGCCCATCAAAACTCTATCAAAAGAGCACCCTTTCTCCTAAAACAGCTGGGAAAGGTTGGCGTGCACTCTAAAACTCGCCCATGAAAAAAGGTTTAACATAAAACCGACTATTTGAGGGATTCCACTTTTATTCTGGCATCCTAAGGATGCCTTGTGGAGAGTGGAACGCTACAAACTGCCAATTATGGAGGGTAAACCCTCTGAAAACAAGCAACTTGAACCTACACGCCAACTTCGATCAAACTTCGTGCAGGCAAAGTTTGTATGGCGCCGGGGCAGGGATTTGAACCCTGGTGGGCAAACGCCCACTGGCTCTCCAGGCCAGCGCCTTCCCAAGCTAGGCTACCCCGGCGCATAAATGAGAGGAATCAGGAGATGAGCTCGATCTCGATCGTGACGTCCTCAGGGACGCGGATGCGCATGATCTGACGCATGGCCCTTTCGTCGGCCTCAATGTCGACGAGCCTCTTGTGAACGCGGAGCTCGAACTTGTCGAAGGTTGCGGTGCCCTCTCCGTCCGGGCTCTTTCTGGTGGTGATCCTTATCCTCTTGGTCGGGAGCGGTATCGGGCCGCTCATCCTAACACCGGTCCTCTCGGCGATCTGCCTGATTTGGTCGGTGACCTCGTTGAGGGCCTTAATGTCCGTACTTGCGAGCTTAATCCTTGCCTTCTGCATTTCCGTCCCTCCTAAAAGCTAGGAACTAAAGGAAAGGCCGAAGAAATCACTCGGCCTTCTGAACTGAGATAACCATACCTGCGGCGACGGTCTGGCCCATGTCACGGATGGCGAACCTGCCCATCTGCGGGATCTCCTTGACCGGCTCGATGACCATCGGCTTGGTCGGCCTGAGGACGACGATGGCCGAGTCACCGGTCTTGATGAACTGCGGGTTCTGCTCCACGACGTTACCGGTCTTCGGGTCGAGCTTGGCAAGGAGCTCCTCAAACCTGACGGCGACCTGGAGGGTGTGTGCATGGAGGACCGGGGTGTAGCCGACGGTGATGGCGGTCGGGTGGTTGAGGACGATGATCTGGGCCTTGAAGGTGTCCTTCGGCCTGACGACGGTCGGTGGAGTGTCGGTATGTCCGGCAACGTCACCGCGCTTTATGTCGTTCTTACCAACGCCACGGACGTTGAATCCGATGTTGTCACCTGGATAGGCCGCGGGCATGGACTCGTGATGCATCTCGATGGATTTGACTTCGCCCTTGATGTCCTTGTGGAAGATGGTGCTGGCCGGCTCGAAGAGTATAACATCACCGACCTTGAGGACACCGGTTTCGACACGGCCGACTGGAACGGTACCGACACCCTTGATGGAGTAGACGTCCTGGATCGGAATGCGGAGCGGCTTGTCGGTCGGCTTCGGCGGCTCCGGTATCTGGTCGAGGGCCTCGAAGAGGGTCGGGCCGTTGTACCAGGGCATCTTGTCGCTCTTGGTAACGACGTTGTCACCCTCCCAAGCGCTGGTCGGGATGACCTGAACGTTCTTGTAACCGAGCATCATGAGGAGCTTCTTAACCTGGTCGGCAACCTGCTTGAACTTCTTCTCGTCGTAGTTGACCATGTCCATCTTGTTGATGGAGACTATCATATAGTTGATACCAAGGGTCCTTGCAAGGAAGGCGTGCTCCTTGGTCTGCGGCATGACACCGTCGGTGGCGGCGACGACGAGAACGGCGGCGTCGGCCTGGCTGGCACCGGTGATCATGTTCTTAACGAAGTCCCTGTGGCCCGGAGCGTCGATGATGGTGATGTACCTGTGCGGGGTCTCGAACTTGGTGTGGGCGACGTCGATGGTGATACCCCTCTCGCGCTCCTCCTTGAGCCTGTCCATGACCCAGGCGAACTTGAAGGACTTGCCCTTCTCACCCATCTGCTCGAACTTCTGGATGATGTTCTCCGGGATGTTCTTGCTGTCAAACAGGAGCCTTCCAACGGTAGTGCTCTTACCGTGGTCAACGTGGCCGATAAAGACTATGTTAATGTGTGGCTTCTCCTTTGCCATTTTCAAACACCTCCAAACTTTGATCTAGTCCGATTGACTAGGATGGCTTTTTAAATCTTTCGAACCTCGGCTCCCTCCGGCGGGTAACCCACCGTTTAAGGGGGGAACCTCATGAGTTCCGTCCCTAAGTTACGATGCGGGTTTAAAAACTTAACTAATGGGTTTCGACTGGAATTTGTCAATTCTAGGAACGGACCCGTGGAATCCCAAAATGGTACCGGTGGAGTCTCGAAGGCCCGGATTATGGAAACGTAGAACAAAAATGAACAGAAAAGTTCGGAGGGCAAAAAGCCCTCACTGCTGCGGGCAGACGTCCTGCTCCCTCGGGGGGTTCGGGTTGAGCCCTTTCCTCTGCCGGATCTGCTTGATTATGTTGACGGCGAGCTCTCCTGGAACGCGCTTGAAGCCCGCGTGTTCGGTTGTCCAGAGGGCCCTTCCACTGGTAGCACCGCGGATGGCGCCTGCGAATCCGAACATCTCGGCGACGGGGGCCTCACCGATGATGATCATTATCTCACCTTCCTGCCTCATGTCTATGAGCTGACCGCGCCTCTGGTTGAGCTCTCTGCTGACTGGTCCCATGTACTCGTAGGGCACGTTGATTATGACCTTCTGGTACGGCTCGTAGAGGACGGGGTTGGCCTTCATCATGGCGCAGTGAATGGCCCCTCTGATGGCCGGGTATATCTGGGCCGGACCGCGGTGGACGTTGTCCTCGTGGATTTTAGCGTCGTGCAGGCGGACCATGACCTTCATGACCGGCTCTTTGGCGAGCGGGCCCTCATCCATGGCCATGTGAAAACCGTCGACGAGGAGATCCATGACCTCGTTGAGGTACTGAAGACCCTTGGTGTTGTCGAGGAACATGTTACCCTGGTAGACGTCGACTATTCCTTTGGCGACTTCGTAGTCCATACCAAGCTCGGCGAGCTTCTTGGCGACCTCCTTCGGGTTCTTTGGTCTGCCTTCGGGTATGAGCCCCTCATGGATGGCCTCGTATATCTCGTCCGGTATCGGCTCGACGGTGATGTAGAACCTGTTGTGCTTGTTCGGGCTCTTTCCTTCGACTATCTGGCTCATCTTGGTTATGCTCTCGCGGTAGACGACGATCGGCGGGGAAACGTCGACGTCGAGCTTCCAGTCCTCTTTGAGCTTGACGAGCTTGACCTCGAGGTGGAGCTCACCCATGCCGCTGAGAAGGTGCTGGCCGGTCTCCTCATCGATCTTGACGTGGAGCGTTGGGTCTTCCTTGGCGAGCTGCCTGAGTGCCTCAATGAGCTTTGGAAGGTCCTTAACGTTCTTGGCCTCAATGGCGACGGTAACGACCGGTTCACTCGCATAGTGGAGGGCCTCGAACGGCTCAATCTGCTCAACTGAAACTGTCTCGCCTGCCATGGCATCGCGGAGTCCAGTGACGGCGACTATGTTTCCAGCCGGGACGGCCTCCATGTTGACCCTCTCAGGTCCCATGTAGATACCGACCTGCTGAACGCGACCTTTCCTCTTGGCGTTGATGAGGTAGACCTCCTGGCCGGTCTTGACGGTTCCACTCCAGACACGGCCGGTGGCGACCTCTCCTGCGTGCTTGTCGAGGATGATCTTAGTAACGACCATGACCATCTTGCCCTTCGGGTCGCACTTGAGCATGCCCTGTCCAACGTCGCTCTCAACCTCTCCCCTCCAAAGGTGCGGGATTCTGTACCTCTGGGCTTCCAGCGGGTTAGGAAGGTGCTTAACGACCATATCGAGGACGACGACGTGGAGTGGCGCCTTCTTCCTGAGGATCTTGAGGTCGCCGCTGTTGGTGAGCTCAACAATGTCCTTGAAGGAAACGCCGGTCTTCTTCATGTAAGGAACGCTGAGGGCCCAGTTGTAGTAGGCCGAACCAAAGGCGACGCTTCCGTCCTCGACCCTGACCATCCACTTGCCCTTGAACTCCTCTGGGGCGTACTTCTTGATGAGCCTGTTAACGTCGGTGATAACCTTGGCGAACCTCTGGAGGATGTCGTTCGGGCCGAGCTTGAGCTCCTTGATGAGCCTGTCGACTTTGTTTATGAAGAGAACCGGCTTGACGTACTCCCTAAGGGCCTGCCGGAGGACGGTCTCGGTCTGCGGCATGACTCCCTCAACGGCGTCAACGACAATGATGGCACCGTCGATGGCACGCATGGCCCTGGTAACGTCCCCACCGAAGTCAACGTGGCCTGGCGTATCGACGAGGTTGATGAGGTAGTTCTTTCCCTCGTACTCGTGAACCATCGAGACGTTGGCCGAATTGATGGTTATTCCCCTCGCCTGCTCCTGCTCGTCGAAATCAAGAACGAGCTGCTTTCCGGCGAGCTCCTCGCTGATCATTCCAGCACCGGCGAGCAGGTTGTCGCTCAGCGTGGTTTTTCCGTGGTCAATATGAGCGGCAATACCCATATTCCTTATCTGCTCCGGCTGGTTCATGAGATCCTTAATCTTCGCAAGCATCTCTTCCCTTCTTCCCATTTACACCACCTACTATCTCCTAATGAGCTTGTCAACCTCACTTAAGGGGGCCGGTTATAAAGCTTTTCCCAACCGAAATGGGTTCGGGGGAGGGTGACACGAAGGCATTTAAAGCTTTTGATGTGGGGACACTTGCCCGAAAGCAGCCAGACCTCAGTCTCCCACGGCACCTCGCATGAACACCCCCACCTCATCCACGGTGTCCTCCCTCGCGTAAACTCCCCAGTGCCAGTAGGTGTCCTTAAGCTCCACCAGGGAACGGACAAGCGGTGAAACCTCACTTAGCCTGTGGAGAACCCCTCCCACTTCAACGAAGGCGTTTTTCTCCTCGAACTTGGGCTTCGGTGGATAATCGACTATTGCCAAGTGCCCAAACTCCGCCTCAAGTTCTCCCTTCAGCTCACTGACTGCGGCCCATCCCGGATCCCTGCTGGTGTAAAGAACACGTTTGTATAACCTCCTGTCCTCGATTCCCCTAATGAGTTCCCTGACTTCTCTCCTCTCGCCCTTCCTGAGCCTCGCCACGAGGCTTATCTCATCCATACTGCGAATCTCAGTATACGGGAGCCCCTCAAGCTCAACGGCCTTCAGGAGCATTGCCCCGGCTATCTTGGAGGTGTGGTGCTGGTAGACTGTGGAGTACATCATACTCCTCGCCAGGAGGAGAGACTGAGCGGCCATAATACCTTTCTTTCCTATCACTAGGTTTTCACCGTCGTAACGGAGGGCCCTCACTAGCCGCTCCAAGTCGACCAGACCATAGGCAACACCGGTGTAGTAAGAGTCCCTCACTAGGTAGTCCATTCTGTCCGCATCTATGTCACCGCTCACGAGGGGATGTTTGAGAAGCCCCAGAAACTCCCCCAATGAGTAGCGCTCCTTGATTACGTCCCCGATTTCGCTGTGCTTTATGAACCACTTTGTGCTCTCCTCGTGCCTCGGATAGAGCGCCTCAAGGGTGTGGCTGAAAGGGTAGTGCCCGAGATCGTGGACCAGGGCCGCGTAAACTGCGCCTTCCTCTATCTCAGGGTTATGGCCGCATATCCACTTTGCTAGATGAAACGTTCCGAGGGAGTGCTCGAAGCGCGTGTGCCTCGCGGAGGGGTAAACGAGGAAAGCCAGGCCTAGCTGGGTTATCCTTCTGAGCCTCTGGAACTCCGGGGTATCAAGCAGCCTGAGCGCGAATTCGTCGAGCTCTATTCCGCCGTGTATCGGGTCGTGGACGAGCTTCATCCTCCCACCGGGCATGGTGGGGAGTAAAGTTTATATAAACCTGGTGCCAACTAAAAAGTGGCAGGGGCTTCCACTTCAGGTGGTTCACCTCCGCTTGGAGTTTGCCGACCCCCCTGCCCAGTGGAAGAGGGGCTCTCCCGGGCCCCCTTCCTACTTGAACGTCCTATGCGGGGTTTGAACAGCTTTTTGACATCCCCCTGAACCTCCGCAGCTTTTCCACTCAAGATGATCTTTCCGTTCCCTATGACAACAACCCAATCAACGATGGGCATCAAGGGCTCCCAGATGTGGCTTATGATTACGAAGTTGGTTTCTCCCCTCATGCCCTCAATTATTTTAATTACCTCCTCCATGCTGTCGAAGTCTATGTTCGCCAGGGGCTCGTCGAGGAATATCAGCTCCGGCTTCCCTACGAAGGCCTGTGCAAGGGAAAGCCTCTTGAGCATTCCCGATGAGTAGCCGCTTATCCTCTTGTTGAGGAAGGGCTTTGCATCGAAAAGCTCCGCCACTCTCTCGACTTCCTCCCCGTCAAATCCCTTGCTTTCAGCGAAGAGGGTGAGCCATTCCCTACCCGTAGTGAACTGCGGAAAAGCCGGCGGGTCGTAGGCGACGCCGAAGCGGGCCTTAAGCCGTCCATTGTTCCAGGGAATTTCACCGAAGACCCTTATCTCCCCGGCGCTTGGATGATAAACGCCGGTGGCGAGCTTGAGGAAGGTGCTCTTTCCGCCGCCGTTGGGGCCGAGGATCAGGGTGATTCCCTCAGGAATGTCCACGGTTATCCCGTCAAGCGCCTTGATGCTCCCGAAGTGTTTCTTCAGGTCTTTCGTCTCGATTATCACCTGCCCCACCTCCACACAATGAATGCTAGGAGGATTGCAAAAGCGGAGCCGCTGATGTAGAGGGCGTTTTGGACAGGTTTGGTTGGATAGTTTTTGATGAAACGGAAGGAGCAGGTGAGTTTGTCAGTGCCGTTGTTGATTATAAGGTAGTCCCCCTCGTGCGGAAGAATAAACTGGTACCTGGCATGGCCGTAGACGGCGTGTTTGTCCACCTGTTCTCCGGTTATGACGTCGTACACTTCGACGATTCCATTGCCGTTGCAGGAAGCCTCAACGAGGGAGCTGGTGGGGGTGTTGGCCGTTACAGTACTGAGGCTGGTAACGTTCCCCTGACGTTCCACCGGCTGAAGAAACACCGGGCCGATTGAGCCGACCTGGTTTTCATAGGAACTGTAAACCCAGAGCGAGCCAATGGTGAGCATGAGCATCGCAGACAGCAGGGCCGCCCAGAACCTCACACCACATCCCTCCTCCTTATGAGAACCCACGAGGCAAGGAATAGGGCCAGCGGGATGAGAAGGCCCCAGCCGATGTAGTTAATTGTGAACGGTGTAAAGTCAGTGCTCCCGCTCCTGGGTATGGCGTTGATGAAGAGCACCGGCGGGACGTTGGAAAGGCCGGTAACCCTGGGGGCGTATATGACAGCAAATCCCACCATAAAGGCAAGAAACGCGTCCGGGGAGGCCAGTGAGACAAAGGTCGCAACCGCCACTAGGTAGAGTACAAGGAAATTACCAGAACCAGTGCATCGCTTAGGAAGTTTGAGGTTATCCCGGGGAGGTACTTCAAGATTCCCGCGTAAGTGGTCACGCTAACGTAGGCGAAGGGCAGCAGTATCATGGTGAATCCGTAGATTAAGAGCGAGAGAAGCTTGACTCCGAAGAGTTCACCGTTGGAGTAAGGAAGCGAGTAAATCGAACGTGCAACGCCGCTGTCCCTGTCGTAGCGGAACGTTAAAGCGCCTAGAAGCAAAACCAGAAAGCCCATCAGCGTCCAGACGTCGTCGAGGGAGAGAACACCCTGTATTGACGTTGAAACACCTGATGCTTTCAACGGCCCGAAGAGTTCAATCCGGGTTCCGGAGGCGAAGCCCATGCTTGCGTTTACACCCATCAGGGACTGCTTCATGGCCATTCCCGCTAAGAGTACTCCAAACAGGAGGAGAACGTTCTTAACCAGGTCGTTCATCCCCCACCGGAAGAGTGTATAGAGACGTCCCACCTCATTCCCCCTCATCTAATTTTGTCTTTTCTTTGACTCCCTTATTGTACCTTCCAATCAAGAGTGCCAACAATAGAATTGCAAGCGAGCAATAGAAGACGTAGGAGGTTTTTACCTTCGGTTTTTCGAAAACCACTACACCGGTGTTTTCCCCTTTGAGTCTGAACGATTTAAGTACGATGCCTGTGGCGTACGAATCATCGTGCCTGACCTCCACCTGATATAGGGCATACTCGTCGGTAAAAGATGCATCCAAGATTCCAACGGCCCAGAGGTCGGGTCCACCGTTGGGAGTAAATATAAGCTTTCCATCCGATGCATCAAAAGTGTAAATCAGGGTTGCCATCTGAACAATCTCGATGGGATACCCCTTCCCAAATGGCTGGGTCAGGTTGAACGAATACCTCTCGGTAACCACGGTCTTGAGGGGTGGATAATACGTGATGTTCTTCCACTTCTTCGAATTCTTGTTATCCACCGCTACCCTGCCAATAACGGTTCTGAACGGGTACTTGGAAAACGTACTGCCCTTTTCAATCGGGTGCAACGGGTTGTCAAAGAGCATCGTGTGGCCGTAGGCTTTCCCGTTCTTTACAACCTGCATGTCGGCTTCTCTGATGAGATACGAGCCGGTTATCGTGACTTCCCGAAGTTTGAACATGTACCAGGTCCAGTCCTTGAAATCCGGGTCATGACTTTTCTCGGTTTTCGCTGAGAGAACATCCACCTCCTTCCAAAAGGCTGGGGGGTGAACCCCTTTGGGGAGAACTGTCATTACGGTGACGTTGGTAAGTTCTATTTGAACGTGTGAAATGATATACCCGTTGTTTTCATCGGAGAGGTTGAACCTTATCACGGTGTCGTTGTACGTTTTTATCACGTAGAGAACCCCAGAGTAGTTGTAAATCATCAGCGACGTGGTTATCCAGTCCGGTTTGTCCCCGTGGGAGACGCGATATTGAATGTATGGGTCGTACTTCTGGGCGATGTATTCGATGTAAACACCGGGCTTGACCCAGTATGGGGCCGCGAGCGCTGAATGGAAGCCTCCGATGAGGATGAACATTGCCACTAACATCGAGGGAATGACGTTCCTCATTTTGATTTCCTCCAGCCTTTTGCTGTCATGATAGAGCCGAGGAGAACCAGCGACCCCCAGAACGCGTACTTCCACGGCGTTTTAGCCTTCGAGAACGGTACCTCTTCCGCTCTCTGGAACTCAGCATTGGTGTCGTAGAGTGGCAGCAGGCCCGCCCACATGGGGTTTCCCTTTACCATCTGCTCGTAGGCCACGCGCTCGTCCATAAAGGATGCAAAAGGAATCCCTATAGCGGCAAGGTCAGGGGAGATCAGTATTGAGAGGGTAGTCGGGGATAATACCATTCCCGTTGCGGGATCATAACGCAAACCTCCAGGAGTCTGGGTAGTAAACTCCACGAGGCCCTCCATAACAAGTGGCGATCCCAGGAGAGACAGCGTGGCAACAGGGGGCCCAAATTTCCCGTAATATGTTTTCGAGGGTTTATCCCTCACGGACACCCTTTCGACTTTCATCGTCCAGTTAAGGGTGGGAAAAACCACGAAGGTCTTGTTCTCCTGCGGAGCCAGACCTGGATCGGTATCAATCCAGAGAAAAGTGTGACCATAGTGGGTTCCATCCAGACTGAAAACGGCACCATCGCTCTCCCGTATTCTGTAAACACCCTTAATCCTGAGGGAACTGAGGTACACCTTGTATTCAAGGGTACCAGAATTGCCCGGGGTTGGTATGGTTTCAACTTTTATGACCTCGTTTTGTTCCCAGATTGGACTAAGGTTCTCCCCAGTTGGGACGGTGACTTTAACCGTTACGTTGCTCATGTCAATATGGACGCCGACCGTTAGATAACCGTCAATCTCCTCCAGAATAGTGAACTTGAGGTAAGTGTCGTTGTACGCGTAGATTCGGTAGGAAGCGTTGTGGGAAAGGTAAACAAGAAACGCAGTTCTTTGCTCGGTTGAGTATCCCTGGGAGAGCTGATACTGGATATACGGGTCGTACCTCATAGCCGCGTACTCAACGTAGACTCCCGGCTTGACCCAGTAAGGTCTCGCACTTGAGAAGGGGAGGGACGTAATCATTAACAACATGATTGCAAGCACAATGAACTTGGCACCGTTTAGTTTCATTGTAATACCCTCCATGATATATTCAAACAAAATTAAATAAGCAGAGTAAAACTAGATAGATTTACATATATAGCCATCCCGCGGAAGCTATATCCTACTCTACAAGATTGCCCGTTATTGGGTTCTTGACAATGGTCACAGATTCAATGCCGTTGCTGTCGGGAATGTTGTAGTGGAAGTAGGTGTATCCGGCATCCTTGCCCGTCTTTGTGAGCCCTCCCGTTCCTATCCTGTATGTTATCTCATAGTTGGTGTATGGATTGCTGACATCGTACTTGACTCCGACCTCGGCATAGGCCCAGCCGTACTTTATGGAGGTGTAGTCGTGCACCTCAGTAACAGCCCATGTAGTCGCTGCCGCGAACCCTGCCGCCACTACCAGCAGACCGAACAGTATTGCCACAGGCTTCTTCATGGTGCCGACCCTCCTGCCCGAGGGCGGTTAATACGCCCCCTTGGGCAATTAATGATACTCTCATAATCATATTTAACTTTTACTTCAAAGTTTAATTGTAAATTTCAAAAAAATCGGGAACATCCCTGCAGGCCATTACATTGTACAAACATGTAGGCAGATACGTCAAAACTAACAACCCAGTTATGCAGGTGTTAACGAAATAATTTAACAAAAGGTCGCAAAATTGTGCAAAAACTTCGGAGAGAGTAAAGAGAATAAGGGATATCGAGTCTCAAATCTCAGCTCCACGTCTCCGCTATCACATCGTGCTTGTGGATGCTCTCGTTGCTGATGACCTTCACGTGGATCCTGCCCTTGAACCTCTCCTTCGCCCTGGCGAAAATCTCACGGGCGACATCCTCAACGAACTTCGGGTTGGCAAACATACCCTGCACGACGGCGTTTTCATCCACCGTCTTCAGCAGGGTGTACGTTGGATTGCTGAACGAGCTTTCAACGACGTCGATCAGTTCCTCAAGGGCGATGTCCCCTTCAAACGTCGTTCTCACTTCAAGCTCGCCAATAGCCCTCTGTATGTGGGTCTTGCCGTTGTTGTTGGCCATGGCATGGGGACATACGGTGTTGCCAACCACCCTGACGCGGAGGACCTTCTCAAGGGAGCCGTCCTCGTTTTTGATAACGCCAACCTCAACGTCGTAAGGCTCGTAGCTCATTCTTCCGCTCGCAGGGGCCTCCCGTGGTATTATGAGATGGGTTTTTATCCATACCTCCGCACGGTTGTGGGGATGTTTGCCTTCGAGATGCTTTATTATACATCTCCCCAGCTCCTCCAGAGAGGTATGGATGTTCTGAACTTCCTCCTCGATCGCCTCGCTCATCGCATCGGTGATGCTCTCGACGAGCCTGCTCATGTGAATGCCCTTCTTGTCCGCGGGGAGGTCTATGGTAACTTCAAAGAGCGGCAGAAACGTGTAAACCCTGCCTTTCCAGTTTATCCTGGCGATGGTGCGAAGGTTAGTAATGCCAACTCTATGGAGCTGCTCCCGGATCTCCGGAACTTCCTCCTGGGTCTCAAATATCTGCATTCTTCTCACCAGGAAGGGCTGAATGAAGGGCTTTTTAAACCTAATGCCGCTATCTCAGGAACTCCATCAGGCGTTCGTAGCTCTCCTTGGCCAGCTCCAGATCACCGGCCTTAAGCCTCTTGGCATATTTGGCCTTCTCGAACAGCCTTGTGAGTGCGTCAAGATCCCGTAAATCTGGAAAGATCTCGCGCAGCTTGTCCTCGTGTTCCCAATGGGTCCAGCTCTTCTGATAGGGGTAGCCTCGTCTGACAAGGCCCGCAACGACGTTCTGATACATCTTTATTATCCGCTCTGCGGGGGTGCCCTCAAGGGTCTCATAGGTCATTTGGGGGTTAAACTTCTCCGCCAGGGGATACCTCTTAAGTTTCTGCCTTTTGAGAAGGCCGTAGACAACGAAGGCCAGGAACACCAAGTAAGGAACTAGGTAAAGGAACGTGTGTATAGGGGCATCTATGATGACGAGATCGCCCCTTCTGAGGAACACCCTAAACGGCTGTATCAGGCGGTGTCCCACTGAGAATCCGCCGTGTACCCGTCTCCTGGGCCCCCATAGAAGGTACGCCGCGACGGCAAGGGTGGCTATAATAAGAACATCGTCCCACAGGTGTCTCTTCCTGACCCTGCCCTTGGTGAAGTGCCTCTCCCCGCTCATCAGCTGTACAAAGGAGTAACCTGCGAGGGCAAACACGAGCATCGAACTGCCCCACAGCACCCATTCCAAGTTGAGTACCACGGTGGACGTTGCTGCGGATGTCGAGAAGAACATCGCCGAGAACACGAGGACGAGAACAAACGCCAAGGACGCCGTGTACTTCATTTAGTCTCGCCCCTAACTTGGGCGCTCTCGAGAAGGTAGTACACCGTTCTGAGGGGTATTCCGGTGCGGCGACTTATCTCCTTGGGGGGTACTCCCTCCTTGGCCAGGGAGTAAAGCCATGTTATGGTCTCCGCCCCGTACTTTCTGGGCCGTCCCCTGGGATAACCTTCGGGGAGGAGCTGGATCCCCATTTGGGAGAGGGCATAGATTATCTTCTTCGAGACTTTGGGGTAGAGGCTTGGCGGGCAGGAAATCCTGCGGACGTTTGGGGCGCGCTCCAAGATGTGGACCAGTATCTCCTTCGTCGGGCGTAGGTTCACGTAGACCTCAGTAACCTCGCCGTTCAAGGCACCATCAAGCTTCTTGAGGAGTTCGGTGTTGTTCTTCGCCTTTATCTCCACCCTCACGTATCTCACCCCTGAAGAAGGGCCAGGAACTGCTTCGCCCGGTCGCTCTTGGGCATGAACTTCTCGAACTTCGCGGTATCGGCGAAGAGGGTTGTGTGAAGGCCGGAGATGACGAACTTCTCCATAGCCTCCTTGAGATCGTCCATTGGAATGCCCAGGAGTTCCGCCACCCGCTCCGCATCGTAGCTGCTTATTCCATAGAGGAGGACACCGCCGAGGAGGTGGTTTGGCACGTTGCTCAGCTCCTTCCTCCTGCCCACTATTGCACGTTCGAGCTCACACTTCCTCATCAGAAGCATACTTCCATATCCAGTTTTGAAACCTGGTTCCCCCTTGAAGGGAAGGTCGAGGATGGAGTAGTGACAGTCGATGCAGAGCCGTATACCAGGGTAAACTCCCAGGCCCTCCCTCTCGTTCTTCGAGGTGAGGAAGTAGTACCTGAAGAGGTCAAGACCCAGCTTCTCGGCCCCGTGCTCTGGATCAAGAACGGCGTATGCCAGGGCAAGGTTGTCTACGGTGTAGTGGTTGTTTATCAGCACCCCCCTCGTCTTCACGAAGCTCAGAACGCGCCAGCGGAAGCGCCTTCCAAACCTCCTTCTCAACTCCGCTTCTATATCAGAATCGACGGGCAGATCCACACGCGCTTTTTTCAGCCGATTGTTCTCCCAGTACTCGACCTCTATGCGGAGCCCGCGCATCCTGATGATGCCTTTCTCGCGGAGTTTGGACTTGATGAGTTTGAACGCCTCCCTGACGGCTATGGTGTGTCTTCCTAAGAGTCTAAGCACATCCCCCGAATAAGCCAGATGGGGTATCACCTCAACCCTCCCGATCGTCACCTGCTTCGGAAACGCCTTTACGGAGGGGAGGTTCTCCTGGCTGAGCTCTTTTAACCCTACAGGTTTCCTTCCGTAGAAAAAAGTGTAGTTGGCGTCTATTATGGACAGGGCCATCTTGTGGGCGGTGATGGCCGCCCGAAGCCTTTCAAGGGCAAGGACGCGGTTCCTCTTCTTCTTATATATCCATTGAATATGCGGATCCCTGTCGCGTTTGTCCATACCCCTGACCGCCGGTGTGCTCTCACCAACCCGCCGTGAGAGGTCCTCTTCAAGCTCCTTGAGGAGTGCAAGGTTTTCCCTCAGGCGGTAGGAGATGGATGGGACGTCGAAGGTCTCAAATAGCCCGTCCATGTCTATCCCAATATCGTCCAGTATCTTGTTGACCTGCGCGACGAGCTCCTCGGTCGTCGTCATGGCAGCAGTTCACCGTTGCTTATCTTTTCAGGAAGGTACTTCCTGGCGACGAACTCAAGGGATTTGTTGGCAAGGGCCTGCTGCTCGATCCTCACCCCCATCTTCAGGGCAAGCTGGAACTGCCTCTGCCACTCCCTGTTCTGGAACCAGGGATAGTTCATCTCCTCGGTTATCCTTTTGTAGTCCGCAGTGGGACCTCCCTTCTTGTTGGGGGGAATTCCCTTGAGCTTCTCGGTGACGTTCTTGAGGCCGTAGCGCTCTATGTCGTCCATGGTCATTCCAACGAACTTCGCCTCCGGTGTCGCGAGCTTCTCACTGAGGTAAGCGAGGTTGATGGAGCCCTGTTTTATGGTCGAGTAGATGTACCAACCGTAGGGGTCGCCATCGGTGAAGACTATTATCGGAAGACCCTCCTCGTAGTGGAGCCTGTGGATGAGCCTTCTAACTCCACGCGAGGCCTGTCCCTGGGTCGCGATGATGAGGGCTTTCTGTTTCCTGGCAAACTTTTCCTCGATGAGACGGTCCGCCATAGCCGCGGTCTCGACGACCAGGGCGTAGTCAACGTTCACCTCAACGAACTGGAGGTGCTCGACCGTCCCCGGAACGGCCCATCCCCCCATACCGAGCTTGCTCGTGTTGAACTCATCCTCGCCGTCGCGGATGACTACGTCACCGTAGATGTAACCACGCCTGTCTGCCGTCAGATGCATCTCCTCACGCAGAACACCGAGCATCCTCTCAAGGTCCTCTATGATGGGATCGCTCTCGCGCTGGTCCTCGAAGGTGTTCTCTTTCGTTCCGGGAATCGTGTGCTTGTTGGCGTAGTAGGCTTCACGAAGGCTTGCGTGCTTTCTCTCGCTTACAAGCCTCTTAACGTAGGCCATCAGAAGGACGGTCTGCATGAACTTCCTGGTGTGGGCAACGTTGAGGAAGTACCTCCGGGACAGCTTGTCCCCCATCCTAATGACGCGCCTCTTCTCATCGAAGTAGACGTTGCTGATACCGCGCATCGGGATGTCAAAGTAGGGGTTTTTGCCCTCCCGGATATTCTCGAGGATCCTCTTTCCGTGCTCCTCAAGTTTTCCCAGAACCTTTGTGGGATCGTACGAGAACCGTTCCCTGGGTTTTTCACGGTGGATGCCCTTTCCTTTAGGCATTCTCACTCACCTCCCCTGAAACCGCTGTCCGACCGTCTTTGGCAGCGAAGTGGCTCTCTATGAAACCAAGGAAGTAGCCTGCGATGGCTTCCTCCGATTCGTCCGTTAGGACGCTCAGGGCCTTCGCTATCTCCGGAACGTAGCGCTCAAAGGTCTTCCTCCGCTTGACCTGATGGAGCCTGCGGTGTTTGCCGCTGAGATACGTCTGGAGCCTCCTGGCGGCGTCCATAATCGCCAGCCGTATCTCGTTCTGAATTTCCTCGACGTTGGCTATGCTCTGCTTCCCAGTTCCGGTGTAGGGCACATGGACACTGATGACGTTTATCATGAGAACGAGAGGGGTCCTGTCGAGGTCATCAACCTTGTATCTCTTCCAGTCTACGGAGCGTGCCGCCAGTGTCGTCACACACGAGCCCGCATCGAAGAGGAGTGGAACGCGGTTGGCGTACCTAAGAACGTCAAAACCTGCCTGAATCTCTCCACCATAGGCCAAACCAACCTCAACCTGGAAGGGGATACCCCCGGAATAGACCTTGGGCGACCGGGTAACGGCGGTGACGAACTCCGGCTTAAGGATTCCCCTCAACCCCTTCTCGATGTTTTCCTCGCCTATCGGCCTCAGACCGTGGGTCGGGGGGGCCATGAAATTCAGGTACCTGAAGGCTTCAACTATCTCCTCGGCTTCCCCCCAGGTGAGTTTTTCCGGCGGCTTCTCCATTGTCTTCGCAACCTGCTTGACGACCTTGGTGTACCCTTTAAAGGAGCGGAGGACCGTCTTGACCTCCCCCTTAGCAAGCCTCTCATAGAGCTGATCCTGGACGTTCTTGTCCTTCTCGGTCTTTATTAGCCTTAGAGCGGCGATGTACTCAACCAGCTCGTCGAACTTCTTGTCACTTATCCTGGAGAACTCGCCGATTAGGAAGCGTTTCAGACTGCTCCGCCTGGTCTTCTTGGCCATCCTGTAAACGTCGTCGGTGAGAACGCCGCGGGGATGGGGTTTCATCTCAACGGGGGGCTTGGGAACGTCGTCACTCGAACGCGGGAACGCTATTAGTTTTCCGTCCGGCTCGATGAGCTCGATGTGGGCGTGGGGGTTCGCTATGGCAGTGAGCTTGAGGTACCAGTACACACCCTGCTTTGAGCGGACGTAGCGGACGTTCTTGACCTCAAGCTCTATCCTGGTCCCACGCCAGCCGTTTGGATTGGGCTTCTTTGTCTTCTGCACTATCTTACCCTCGTTCCTGTCCACGTCTATTTTAACCCAGGCCTCAATTATCTCGTCGTTTCCGGTGGAGGTCACAACGCGCGTCGCCTTTCCGCTGGTTATCTGAGCGAACATAACCGCACCACTTATGCCAAGCCCCTGCTGGCCTCGGCTCTGTATGTTCCTGTGGGCCTTTGTACCGGCCAGCATCTTGCCGAAGACATGAGTTATAAATTTCTCAGGGATTCCCGGCCCGTTGTCCTCAACAACGACTTTATAATGTTCCCTCTCTATTTTCTCAATCTCCACGCGGACGTAGGGAAGTATCCCCGCCTCCTCGCAGGCGTCAAGCGAGTTGGTAACCGCCTCATGGACAACCGTTGTAAGCGACCGGATTTTACCGGTGTAGCCGAGCATTGCCGCGTTCCGTCTGAAGAACTCGCTGACGCTCTGTACCTTAAATTCCTTAAACAGTTCTTTGGCTTCGGCCATATTCCAACCTCCATCACTCCATGAGCGTGTATCCAGCCCCTTCGACCTTAAGGTCCTTCTTCCTTCTCTCAAGGTACCGATAAACGGAGCTATGGGGCGAGCCCCTAACGAGCTTCTCTATTGCAGTTTTTGCTATCTCCACCTGAATGGGGCTACCTATGATAGCAACGGTCTTACCGTAAACGCTGATATCCGCACCGCTCATCTCCTCAATGATCTCCCTCGTACGGCCCTTTCTCCCTATTATCCTCCCCCTAACACGTGGAAGGGCGTGCCCCTCACTGCCAACGACGATGTCGGAGAGGTTCACCACCTCCAAAACCTCCCCCTCGTTGAAGAGTCTGAAGGCCCTCTCCGGTGAGAATCCTCTACCGATGGCTGTAACGACATCTCTCGCCTTCCAAACCGCCAGGGGGTCGTCGGTTTCTTCCGTGGACGTTATGAAGACCTCCCCGGTTTCACTGTCAACTTCCACCTTCGTCTTTGTCCTGTCCTCAATCTCCTTTTTGGTGCCCCCTTTCCTCCCTATAAGGACGGCCACCCTGTCCTTGGGTATCCTAACGAACTCCTCCTGCTCGCCCATGGCCTCGTACGAGAGCTCGCCTTCATGCCCGGTCTCCTTGTCAACCCTTTCGTATTTCTTCAGCAATCTCTCAAACTCGTCCATACTCTCACCCTCTAAGCTTCGAGGAGCTCCTTAAGCTTTTCATTGAAGTCCTCGGTGTGAACGCCTTTACGCGTGAAGTAACTGATTATATTCCACAGATCCCTTTTTAGGAGGGCTACGGACATTTTATTCCGTTTTACAGTCGCCTGGGACCAGTCTATCACCACGGGGAAATCCCAGATCAAGATGTTGTACTCGCTCATGTCCCCGTGGACCATATCACCCCTCCTCCACAGACGTTCTATAACGCCCATAGTGAAGCTGTAAAGCTCTTCAAGGTCCTGGGGTTCAAGCTCACGCTCAACATCCTTAAGGCGCGGTGCTGGCCCCTCCTCCCCGATGAACTCCATCACAAGGATGTTGTTGCGGAAGATCTTTGGTTCAGGGACTCGAACGGCGTATTTGATGGCCCTCTGAAGGTTCTTGAACTCCCTACGCGTCCAGACGAAGACCAGCTTACGCATGTCCTTCGGCAGGTACCCCACGCGCGGGTCGGCCGCCAGGTACTCCCATATGCGGCGGAACTCGGTGGTGTACGTCCGGTAAACCTTCACCGCAACCTTCTTGCCTTCCGAGGTAACCCCAGCAAACACGTTCGCCTCCTTTCCAGTCGAGATGACCCCCTGGAGGTGCTCTATCCACCCCCTACGGTGGAGGTACGAAAGGGTCTCGGTCGTGCTCTTGTCGAACACCTCGTTGGCAATCTTATACAGTTCACTGCCCTTTTCACGACGCTCCCGTAATCCGGTGAGCTCTTCAATAGCCCTCTCAAACTCTCCTTCGGACATAGCCACCACACTGAGCTGAGGTCAGAGAAGCACATCGGCACCGCTCAGGAAATCCCGACTTACCTTGCCCCTTCTCAGGAGCCAGTCCACCTGGGTTCTGGTGTAGCGGTATACGATATCCCCGCGTTCATCCGACTGAACGGACCAGGGCTGGACTATGACGAGGTCGCCAACACGCATCCACATGCGTCTTTTGAGCTTGCCGGGTATCCTGCATCTCCGTATCCGCCCGTCCTCACACCTGACGTCCATCCAACCGGATCCGAGGGCCTGTTCAATCACACCGAAGATCTGACCCCCTCTTGGAAGGGGCACTCTAATCACTTCATCACCTTGAACCTGCCTGTTACTCTTTTTTCTTCCTTTATTTCCACGTCTGTGGTACGCCATGAATATCATCACCTCCTGAGGCTTGACTTGAGTCCTTATAAGTTTAAGCCTTGCAAAAATTTTCCAAAGCTGGTAGGTTGAAGCATTTTTAAAATTTTTGCAAACCTTGTGCCAAATATCCATAACCGGGCATTATGGGCGTATGAAGGTTTAAAAACGCACCAATTAAACTGGATTCTGGAGATGAACATGAACGCGGTGGAAGCGGAGAACCTCACGGTACTATACGGAGAGCAGCCCGCCCTGGAGGGACTCACGTTCAATGTTGAGGAGGGGGAGACCATGCTGCTCCTGGGCCCAAACGGGGCGGGAAAAACGACCCTACTCAGAACGATAGCGGCATTTCACGGTGAGTACTCCGGGAAGCTCCTCGTTTTTGGCGAACCTCCCTATAAAGCAAGGGATATAATCTCATATGTTCCACAGAGCCACTCCCTTAACGAACGCGTTCCGCTGACGGCCATAGAAGTCGTCGCAATGGGGAGTATTTACAGGGGAAGTTTTCTGCACTTCAGGATTCCTACCAGCGCCATGAATAAAGCCAAAGAGGTGCTGGGCTTCGTTGGCCTTGCCGGAAGGGAGAACCGGCTGTTCCGTGAACTGAGCGGAGGACAAAAGCAACGCGTTCTCCTTGCCAGGGCCCTCATGAGTGATCCCAGGCTACTGCTTCTCGACGAGCCGCTCTCCGCCCTGGACCCCTCGGCGAGGGTTGAGGTGACCGCGGTTCTGAGCAAGATAAAACGGGAGAGGGGGCTTACGATGATAATTACAACACACGATATCAACCCTCTGCTGGAGATAGGTGACAGGGTCATGCTGATAAATAAACGCCTCATAGAGTTTGGAAAGCCAGAAGAGGTTCTCAGGGACGATGTAGTGAAGTCGGTCTACGGTCCCCTGGCCAGAGCCGTGAAGGTTGAGGGAAAGCTGTTCTGCATAACGGGGGACGCCCATATCTACCACCGGAGGGAGGATATGTGATCCCAGAATACATCATCAGGGCGATCTTGGCCAGTATAACTGTCAGTGTCCTCCTGGGGCTTCTGAGCCCAATAATAAACATGAAAGGGCTCGCGTTTCTGACCCACGCCACGTTCCACTCCCTCCTATTCGGTGCGGTGCTTGGGATGGTTTTCGGTTTGATCCTGGAGAACCTCTCCCTCGTGATGGTAGTCGCCCTCATCGTGACGATAATAGTCGTTGTCCTGATCGCCGAACTCGAAAAGAAAGGATTTTCGTCGGATTCCGCGGTTGGCATCGTGGCCAGCTTTGTGGCGGGACTGACCGTTCTGAGCTTTGGAGTGCTTTACAAGGTGATGGCCACCAGACCGTACTTTCCCCTGAGCGAGGACATAGTCTCCTATCTGACGGGGGAGATATTCCTGATAACGCTCAACGACCTCCTGACCCTCGTGATCGGAGGGATGGTAGCGTTCTTCATCATGCTGTTGCTCTACAGGGATTTCCTGTACTTGAGCTTTGATCCAGAGGGGCTGGAAAGCTACGGAGGGAACTCAAGGGCATATCTGATGATCCTCTACGTCCTCGTAGGAGGCGTCGGAGCCCTGATAGTGAAGACCGTCGGCTTGATAACCCTCCAGGTGGTCGCGGTTCTGCCCGGGGCGATAGCGCTGATGATGAGCTCGGACATCAGAAAGATACTTGGGGTTAGCCTCTTCCTCACCCTAGGCGTTGAGCTCTCGTCGGTGGTTCTGGCCTACTTCACGAGCATACCCCCCAGCGGACTGGCGACAATAATGCTCGGGGTGATCTACGGGGCGCTGTTGTTCAGGAGGTGAACGTGTTGGGCTTAAAACTAGGTGGAATTGACGAAGCGGGTAGGGGGCCGGTTGTAGGTCCTATGGTAATCGGTGCCGTGGTTGTGGATGAGGAGAACGTACCCGAGCTAGCAAAACTCGGGGTCAGAGATTCCAAGAAACTCAGTCCCGGGCGCAGGGAGATGCTGTTCGACAGGATAGTTGACCTCCTGGACGACTACGTGCTCCTCGAATTATGGCCAGAGGAAATAGACGGAAGAACGTGCACACTCAACGAATTCGAGGTTAAAAACTTCATCCGGGCGTTGAACTCCCTGAAGGTGAAGCCCGATGTGCTGTACATAGACGCAGCAGACGTCAAGGAGGAGAGATTCGGTGAGGAGGTGTCCAGAGGACTGGACTTCACTCCCAGAATAATCGCGGAGCACAAGGCAGACGACAGGTTCATCCCAGTATCTGCGGCATCTATCCTGGCCAAAGTGACAAGGGACAGGCTTGTTGAAGCACTCAAGGAAGAATACGGCGAGATAGGTTCAGGATACCCTAGCGATCCACGGACGAGGGCGTTTCTCGAACGCTACTACCGCGAACACGGCGAGTTCCCTCCCATAGCCAGAAAAACCTGGGGAACACTGAAGAAGATAAAAGAGGCCGTTGAAGGAAAAGCTCAAAATGGGATGGGACAGCTCACGCTGGAGATGTTCACCGGGAGATCCCGGTAACATCCCAGATCCTCCGTTTAATGCGCAGGATCCAGACCCAGTACGTCTTTATGGATTCCCTGAATGCCTCCCAGCGTATGATATCGTTAAGCACAACTCCTATGGTGACCGCGGCGGGGGGAACGAGAACGGTAGCGTAAAAGCTGAACTGAGTCTTTCCACCAAGTGCGTATTGAAGGGCAAACAGAGCTATGGTACTCCAGAATATCCCAAAGGGCACGACAACCCTCGTCCTTTTTCTGTACACCCACGGAATGGCGAATATGAAGACCACCATGGCCAGCAAAAGGAAGGGATCAGTCTGGGCGTAGATGTTTGGGTTAAAGTGGAAGGGGAATGGGGTGCTGTTAACGAACCATTGCCAGAACGGGGAGGTGCTCGGATTCGGCCCCTTGTAGCTGAGGTGCCACCTAAAGCTACCCAAGAACTGCCGGAGCCAGTATTCGAAACCAACCGCCTTTATCGCGGTTAGGTTTGGAACGAGGAAGGCAACACCTGGAACTAGAGCTATAACCGCCATGAAACGGGTCAGACGCTTCTCCCCCTTGAAGGCATCCACAAGTAGTACAGGCCACCCGAAGGCACCACTCAGCTTTGCCGCCGCCGCAAGGCCGAGTGCCATTCCTGCACCCATGCGCCTCTCGTAGATCAGTACGAGCATGAAGAGGGTAACGAAGAACGCCACGTGGATGTCCAGCATGGCAGCCACGGCGGTTGCCTGAAGCGTCGGGTCGGCGGCTACAAAAACCAGGGCGATGAGGGAGGCTAGGTAACTCCCGCTTATTCTGTACGTTGCCAGGAGGACCAGTACACCTATGAGGGCAAATTCGATGAGGCCGGGAACGCGCCAGTCTATCGGCTTGTCCTCCCTCAGCATCCCAAGCATTATAAGGTCCTTCCCTAAGAACGGGTGCTCAAGGTTGAGGTAGTTCTGGATGTTGTCCTTATCCGGGTACCTGAATCCGGGGACAACGTAGTAGCTTCCCGAGGGGAGCTCTTTTGCAAGTGATTTTCGGAATGCCCCGAGGTTCCGGGGTGGAATCTCAAAGTACAGCCCGGGAAAGTCGTAGTACTCCATCTCAAACGTTGTGTTGTAGTCGTCGGCTATCATCTCAACGGTGGAGGCGTAGCGCAGTTTGGAAGACACGTTGGAGAAGATGACGTTTACCCCCTCCGAGCCCGTTGTACCGTTCACGTAGTGGACGTCGACCCCCAAGCGGTGGAGTATGTTCCTGCTAGCCGGGATGTACCAGACCTCGTCACCTATGTACCCTCTAAGCGCCGGTGAGGACGCCGTTCTGTAAAGGTACCAGAAGGAGGACAGTATTATACCCGCCGATATGAGTATGAACACAAGGGTTTTCCATTTCATTGCCGCCACCACGTGGAGTAGTGCGGCAACTTTTTTAAGCTTCCCCACGAGGGGAAGGCTGATGATAGAGGAAGAAGGGGTAAAGCTCGCACTTGAAGTGCTCAGAAAGGGGCGAAATCCAAAGGGGCTGGGGGCCAAACTGGGTAAGGGCTGGGAAGAGGCCGTGGAAATAGCGCGGGCCAGGTTGAGGGCCGGAAACAAGTTCTCGCGGGACGACCTCTGGATGGACATGGAGGGCCTCAGGTACGCAACCCACGAAGCTGTTGCCAAGTATCGGAGCGAGCGCCTTAAGAAATCGGGTGTGCGGAGCCTAGCCGACGTATCCTGCGGCGTTGGGATCCAGCTCATCTTCTACGCGATGAACCTGGATAGGGCCTGGGGCATAGACATTGATCCACGAAGGGTAGAGTACGCAAGGAGAAACGCTGAGAAGTACGGGGTCACCAACATTGAGTTTATAGCCGCTGACTCGCTGAGCCCGGAGACCGTTGGGCGAATCGATGCCGATGTCGTATTCTCGGACCCGGCACGTCCCCCCGTGGCTCCGGAAAGAAAACTTGAAGGCCTGCTACCGAGCCCCCTGGATATCCACCGGATTTACAGGGAGAAGACGGACCTCTTCATATTCGATCTTCCCCCCCAGATAAGGAGAGAGAAAATTCCCTGGAAGGGGGAGTTCGAGTACATCGACCTCAACGGGGCGCTCAACCGGCTGACCTTCTACTTCGAGGGACTGGCACGGACTGAACGAAGCGCGGTTCTCCTGCCGGCGGGGATGCGTATTGAGAGCAGGCCCGAACTGGAGAATGTGGTCGGGTGGACGAACCTGGTGGGGCACTACCTCTACGAAATCTCTCCTGCGGTCGCCTACGCCGACTTAATCAACGAGCTATTCCACCTCCTGCCGGGGAACCCCAGGATGCTCCTTAAGGACAAAAGGCGCGTTATAGGGACCGGAAGCGACGAGATAAAAAGCGAGTACCTTAAGAGAACCTATGCGGTCGTTGATGTTGTCCCCTTCCATCCGGTGAGGATAAACGACATCCTCAGGAGGGAGGGCTTCGGAAAAGCCACACTGCGCGTCAGTGTGCCGGACAGTGAGTACTGGAGCCTCAGAAGGCGTATAGAGTCAGGTCTCCGCGGCGACAGGAGAGCCTTCATCTTCGAGTTCAACAGAAAAGCGATAATAGCGGAGCCCCTATAACTCCTCTATCCTTGCGTTCCTGATCTTCTTGGAACCTATCCTGAGGCCTTTGAAGTAGTTGATGTGCTCTTCGGGAAGAAAAGCCTCCAGGTTCGTAGGCTTAAGCCTTCTGCGCTTCTTTTCGGTTTTTTTGGCTTTTTCCAGACTTTCCGAAGACACCGAAGAGAGGAACTCATCGAGCTGCTTGTCCATCACCGCACCCGATACCCGTAGGGATGGGGGTATAAATCTTTTTTCCCGCTACCCCAAAAGATCATCCATTCTAGACACCGGAAGAAAGGCTTTTAACTTCCGGGATTTATTTAGGGCAAAAGTAAGGATAACCGGTGAAGCGGGATGTGCGGTATAATAGGGTACATCGGAGGGCGCAGGGCCTGTGAAGTTATAGTTAAGGGGCTTAAGCGGCTTGAATATCGTGGTTACGATTCTGCCGGTGTCGTTACAGGGGAGGGGGAAAGCCTGCACATTAAAAAGGGGGCGGGGAGAATAGACCCTCTGGTGAGCGAGCTCGGTCTGCTTAACATGCCCGGAAATCGGGGAATCGGCCACACCC
>NZ_JALSLB010000012.1 GCF_026988555.1 Thermococcus sp.
GCTGCTGGTCAGTGCGGGAACGCTTTCCCTCAGTTTCGCCAGTTTCCGGTAGTGGTCGACCAGGCTCTGGTTGCACTTGTCCCACTGGAGGGGGTACCGCTGCTCATCGTAGTGGTTCTTGTTTCCAAGGAAGCCACACTCGTCACCCTGGAACGTTACCGGCATTCCGGGGAGGGTGTAGAGCAGTGTCGAGAGAAGCTTCAGCCGTTTAACCGCATCGGGCTTGGGTGTGTCCCCCAGGTTTCCCCCTCCAAGGTCGGTAAGGACCCTCGACGTGTCGTGGGAATCTACGAGGTTGAAGCCCATCGCCACGACGTTCTCGCCGTAGGCGGCGTAGTACTTCCCCAGCATACTCATAGTTACTTCCCCCCCGATGGAACCCTTTGCGTAAGGCAGGAGGATGTTCCTCCCGAGGGCGTAGTTCATGAGAGAGTCGAAGCGGTCGCCGCTGACCCACTCCGGTGAAAGCGTCCATATCTCCCCGACGAGGTAGGCGTTTGGATACTTCTCCTTGACCCGTTTCCGCATCTCTGAGAAGAACTGGTCAGCGTTAATGAGGTCGCTTGGGGTATCGACCCTTACCCCATCGAAGCCGAAGTTCAGCCAGTACATAACCGCGCCTAGGAGGTAGCTCTCAACCGCAGGATTCATTGTGTTGAGCTTGGGGAGAGACCCTATGCCCCACCAGCCGGCGTAGGCCTTTCCATCCCCGAGTTTGAACGGCCACTTCTTGATGAAGTACCAGTTCCAGTAGGGGCTCGCCCTGCCGCGTGCTGCAACGTCAAGGAACGCCCAGTGTCCGATACCGCTGTGATCCGGCACAAAGTCGAATATCACCCTGATACCGCGTTTATGTGCTTCTTTAAGAAACTCCTTGAGCTCTTGATTAGTCCCGAACTTGGGGTCGATGCGGTAGTAGTCGTAGGGGTCGTAGCCGTGGACGCTACCTGACAGGAATATCGGGTTGAGATAAATCAGCTTAACACCTAGGGAGCTTAGGTAGTTGAGTTTGTCCGTTATTCCCGCTATGTCCCCCCCGAAGTACTGGTGGCAGCAGTTAAGGGGTGTTATTGGATCACTCCAGTTTGAGAGGAGGGGTCTCTCGTTGCTCATCTCGTTCAGCCACAGCTCGTCACTCTGCAGGGCAAAGACATCGTTGCTCTTGTTTCCGTTGTAGAAGCGGTCGGGGAATATCTGGTATCCTACGGCCTTACTAACCCACTGAACCTGGGGGAACCTGTCAACGCCGTCAAAGGAAAAGAACGGCTCCGCGGAGTTGTTCAACAGGAGCACATCGCTTCCCTTCCGTTCGATCCTGAAGTAATACTTAAAAGGTTTCACGACGGGCACCTCTGCCCTCCACATCTCTCCAGAGCTCCACCAGAGCTGTTTTTCCATTTTAAATTCACCGAAGGACGTTACAAGGGTCGCCGAGCTTATCTCACCCGGCGTCACCTTAAATCTAATGACCGTTCTGTTATCTGCTACTGAAAGGTACGCCGGGTTTGAGGGGTCGTAGTCCAAGTTCAGGCCTCTTTCACCCCTGACTATTTTAACGGCGTTCTTTCCACCGTATCCATCGGCAACGTAGGAATCGGCGGTTGGATCAACCTTTGACATGTCTTTTACCCATTTCCCGTCTATGAAGAACTTGTACTGGTACTTCCCTGGAGGCAGGCAGATTTCGAGGATCCAGGAGCCGTCGGCCATCTTCTTCATGTGCCACTCCTTCCAGTCGTTGAAGGTTCCCCTAACGCTTACGGATGTCACGTTGGTGCCATTGGAATGGTAGGTAAAGGTCACCCTCACCTGTCCGGGCGGGCATGCCCCCTGAAGAACCTCACCAAGGTACAGGGTCGTGTGGTTCCCTGAGGGAAGTTTGAGCGTCCTGTACCTGAGGGACGCGGAGCTTAAAGGGCTATTTCCATGACCTGAAGTCGATGTGCTCCCTCCCTGGAGACAGCCTGTGGCTATGGTGCTCATGAACAAGAGCAGTAAAACGAGAGCCGCAAACGCCTTTTTTACCAACTGTATCACCAGGGGTGTTATGTCATATTCCACATATTAAGTTTTTGCCTCCGTGGATTCCCCGAACGGCTTTACGTGGTATGTACCAAATGCGGGGTAGCAAGGGTTAATAAGGATTGGCGAGAATAATAGCTGGGTGATTTTCGATGGAGGTAACCAATAGGGAAGTCTTTGAGATTGCCGTGAACTCCGAGATAAGGGCCAAAGAGGCCTATGAAAAACTCGCTTCGATGACTAGAAGCGACATCATAAGGGACGAACTCCTTTTTCTGGCCAAGGAGGAGGACAAGCACCGCGAGATAATCGAGAAGATGGCCGAGAGCTTTCAAGAGGGGATAACCGAGCCAAAGAAGATAAAGGTCGACGTCATGGCGGAGTTCAAAGTGATAGCCGAGAAGATGGCTGAGGTAATCAAGAAGCCCGATGTTAACATCGACGAGGTCTATGAGATAGCTATGGAAGCTGAGCTCGTCAGCGAGAAGCTCTACAATGAGCTCGCCAACTACGCCGCCACCGAGAAGACGAAACTGGTACTTGAAATGCTCGCCGACATGGAAAGGAACCACTACAACATCCTCAAGAAACAATACGACTACATCATGCGCTACCCAGAGATATACAGGGGGGAGTTCTACGACCAGCTGATGAAGGACATAAACTTCAACTTCTGAGCCGGTTCCATTTTCTTCTTCAATCTTTGATCCTGTTTATCCCCCGAACTCTCCGTTCAGGGCTATCCAGCCCACGTAGATTAGAAACGCCAGCACGGAGTACTCCATGAGTGCCGCGAGCCTTCTGTGGGTCTTTTCCACCTTCTTCGCCAGTACTTCGGTTCCGGCGTAGGTGTGGAGGACGAGGAGTGAAACGAAGCCCAGCTTAACCAGCCGGCTGAGGTGGATTGCCTGGGAGCGTGAGAAGGTTAGAAATCCTAAAGAAGCGTTTCTTGCAGCCTCGCTCGTCAGCCCGTAGCCGCTGATGACCAGCAGGCCCGCCAGAATCAAAAGTGGAAGCGACGTCCACTCAATCACGGTCAGGGCAGTACTCGGCTTCATTTAGCGCCCTCCGGACCCTCTGTATCCGTGTACGCGTAGTCCGGATAACCAACCCGCTCCCACGTGCCTTTGAAGTCGTAATCAACGAGCCTTATAATCTCAATCCCCTTGATCCATTTGTAACCCCACATCCCCGGAACGACCAGCCTCGGCTTTATGGGCTTTCCATTGAACTCATAGGCCACAATGGTATCATCAGTAATCCATCCAACAAGGAGATCTGTTGTATACCCATCATCCGCATAGAGTGCTATTTTGTAGGCGTTATCTTTCACCCCGGCTTTTTTAAGGAGAATCCTAAGGGGGATACCCCTCCATGTGCCGTTTTTTCTCGGTGTTCGTGGGTTATCCACACAGTATAGAGGTGCACTCACGTTCTTTGAAGGGAGCTTTCTCAAGTCGGAGTAGGTCATATTGTACGGTTTCTCGACCAGCCCAGTCACCTGGATAACTCCGGTTGTATTGGCATTATACCTTTCTTTCGGCTCTTTCCCTCCCCTGGCCAGCAAGTACGTGCCGCCAATAAGAAGGAGAAGAACCAAAAATCCAAAGATTTCTTTTCTCATAACCTCACATCCTCGATATCGAATACAGCAGACCAACTCCAATCAGACCGCTCAGCGAGAGGAGAAGCAACGGCCCGGCAACGCTTTTTCCGAGCCCCATTTCGGCCCAGTGGATGTAGAAAACCACCGCGAGAACGCTCTGGAAGAGGAAGACCAGAGAAACCCCAAAGAGTCTCTTTCCCACCCCAGTATTCCTCAGTGAGTAGTAGTTCTTGAGCAGCATGAGGGCCAGTGCGAGTTCAGTTAAGACGATGAGTATGTTCACAATCCAGTATAGCCCCATCATAGGCCATTCCTCCTTAGTATTGACTCTATTTCATTCCAGTTTTTCTCCACTGCCTCACTCGGTATGTATATGGCCCCGTAGTCGTTGCCAACCCTTTCAACGACACCGTGCTCCCGCATGAGTTCCAGATGGTACTTGACCGTCCGGTAGTTGAGGTTCAGCTCCTTGGCTATTCTGTGGACGTTCATCGGCGACTCCTTTATGCGGAAGAGAATCCTCGCCCTGGTTGGTCCGCCCTTTGATCCAACGAAGAGCCACAGGATGATGCTCCTGAAGTCCCTGTCCATGCTTTTCTTATCCATCTAAAAATAAATAAAGGTTTGGC
>NZ_JALSLB010000013.1 GCF_026988555.1 Thermococcus sp.
GGGAGTTGGGGTAGAACGTCGAGTAAAGCCCTTTGAGCCGGTTCCAGATCTTAATAGTTAAAGGAACCGCTAAAACTATCGCAACCATCCAGTACCCAAGTGAGACGGGTCCCCTCAGCGTGACCAAACCGTTCAACAGGTAATAAAACGCCATGACAGAGAGCCAGAGCGCGAAGTTCATCGCACTGTACATTTTCTCGGCAGCTATCAACTTGCCTTCCACCCTCTCAAGGACGTCTTTAAGTTCCTTCACATCCTCCATACCCATCACCGTTCCAATTTGGGGGGCTCCCCTATTTATGTGGTTGAGTTTCTCTGGATTTCAGAGCAAAACCGCAACCTTCTCCTGGAATTTAACCATTGGGTATCCAAATCACCTGGGATAAAGTTAAATATCATTGGATATATTAGGATTTCTGGTGAGGAACTGTGGAAGTTCTGACAACGGGTATTCCTACTCTCGATGATGCCATCGGTGGAGGTCTGCTGGAGGACAGCAACCTCCTGATAATCTACGATACGTACTCCTATGGATGGACCCTGGCCTTTGAAGTGCTCCGGAATCGGATGAAGCTGGGGGACTTCGGTGTTGTACTGGACTCCGTGATGCCCCTCTCCCACCTCAAGATGGAGCTTAACGCCATCAACTTCGATGTTGAAAAGGAGGGTAAGGAGGGAAATCTGGCCATCATGGATGTGTTCTCCTCTTTCTATGGAATAACCTACCCCGGTCTGGATTTCGTTTATACCGATACCAGCATAGACTCCTCCACATTCCTTCCAAAGTACACCGGTATGTACAGGCGCATTTTAAGCGAGAGGATACTGGATAGGAGGCCCATAGGAATCGATTCTACCATAGACGGCCTCGCGTTCCTCCTGGGAGAAGAAGCCTTCGTGAGGGTCTTCCAGAACATAATCGCCCTCAAGGAGAAAGCCCGGGTAACGGAGAATAGGAAGAGGCCCCTCAACATACTCCTGCTGAACAGGGGGAGGGCCTCCGAGAGTCTGATGGCGTGGATCTCTCTGTACAGCCAGTACGTCATAGAGTTCTCCTCGTCGAGTTTGGGTGTGGAGAGGATGTTCATACGAAAGTCCCCGCTTCCAGATTTTGCCCCGAAGGTGCTAATGGGTCATCCTCTTCTCTCCTGCTTTTAAGACGGTCAATCCTGCGAGATTCGCCGAGGAGTGCAAAACGAAAGCCGGGATTATGCCCCAAGGGCGAAGAGGTATCCGGCGACGGAGCCAAGGATGAAGGCTCCGGCTGTTACAACGACTCTTTTCCGTTCGCTTTTCCCGTAGGCTGCCCAGTGAGGGAGCGCGAATAACATGGCCGAGAAGATTATCGCATCCCAAAAGTGGCCGTAACTCAGGAGGTATCCTTCAACTAAAGCCCTGGTGAGTGCTTCTTCGCCCAGCGGGGCGAGGAGGAGCAGGAGGAGGAGTCTTTCCATCCCTCCTGGCATGAACTCCTCCATTGGGACTGAAGGGCTTCCCTCGAGCAGGTTTATCACGAAAGAGGCCCCAAAGCCGAGGATGAACGCGGGGGGATATATTCGGTGTTCCAGACGAATCCAAACCTTTCCGATCCTCCGAGGAGCTCCCATAACGGCGAACGACAGGGGAAACATCGTTAGCTGCATCACAAAGCCCGCTTTTTTCGGGCTCCCCCTGGAGGTGAGGGATGCTATGATGGAAGAGGGCACGAAAATTAACAGCCATAGGAGCAAGGCAACGGCGAACTCAATCATTCAATGACCCCCCGAAGGATCTCCAAAACCTTCCCCAGCTCTTCAACACCCGCATCCGTTATCTCGATAAACTTCCTCGGCCTTCTGCCGAAGCCGTAGTAGGTTCTCACGATTCCGGCCTCTTCAAGCGCTTTGAGATGGAACTCAAGGTTTCCGGCGGTGAGCTTTAGAGCCTTTCTCAGACTGGTGAATGTCGCTTTCTCCCTTGACAGGAGGTAGAGGGCTATTGCCAGCCTCGTCGGATTGCCGAGTGGCGACTTCGAAAGCTTGGCCAGTTCATCGAGCATCTCACTCCCTCATCGCTTTTCTCAGGCTACAGTATGCAGCAAACCCAAAAGCCACCGAAAGGACGAGTGTGGTGTAAGCTCCCTTTGTTATGGGAACCATCCGGTATGGAATGCTGGAGAGCAGTATTACGGCTCCAACCATGGCGTTTTCCTGCCATCTCTCTTTGAACAGGACTCCCAGGACGGCGAGAGCTGTCATCCCGGCTCCTATCGACAAGAGAGGCATGAGCCATTGGTCCTTGACATTCAGCCCGATGGCGAGTATAGCGATGGGCCAGACGATTAGCTGCGCGAGGAGGTATTTTACCTTCACTCCCCTTTTTCTTCCCAGGGCGGTTTCTATTCTGATCACATTCCTCAACGCTCTGCTCTCTTCCACAACAAAGAGCAGTATCCCAGCGGCGGAGAGGAGAACCAAACCTGAGCCCACAGACATTCCGGTATAGGCTGAAACGACGGATGAAACCACGTATATCACGGGAAAAGCAACCGCCCAGTAGAGGTAGACGATTGAGCGGTAGGCTTTCCTCGCGAAGTTGAGCTGTTTTTCAACCGCCTTTAACGCTTCACTCAGCTCCTCCATGTTCCCACCCAAGAAAAGTTGGGGTCAAAGCTTAAATACCCGGCTGGAAGTTTGTTTTCCAGACTAACCCCCGGCCCTTGCTAGTCTAAGTTTTTCCATGAAGCGCTCGATTTCCTCTGGAGAGCCTTCAATTAAGACCCTGCCAAGGGGTATGCCGTTCCTCTCAACTTTTCCGAGGAGGGTCAGTCTCACGTTAGCCCCGCTCTTCTCGCTGATTTCTTCGAGCTCGTTGAGGGAAATCGGCGTTTCAACAATCCTCAAGGAGGAACCTCCAGAGTGTTCAAAAGAAGATGTTAGAGCATCAGTAAAAGGAGCTCCCTCGGCAGGAACCATACTTCGCCCTTCTTTTTCAAAGGACCATTGTGTACCACAACACCGCAGGTTAATCCCGTCTTCTTCATGGTCTTGACAACCTGACGGACGCTCTTTCTCCCCCAACCGACCTCAACCACAACTCCTGTAGTGTGCCCCTTCAGGATAAAGTCCGCACCGCCTTTTTGGGCATCGTAGTGAAGCCCCAATTTCTTTTCCTTGGCAAGCAGGTGAAGATAAAGCGCTACGGCATCCTCAAGAAGCATGCCGAGTGTTTTTGAATCCCTTTCAAAGAGTCCAAACTCGTAAAGCACTGCACTCCTGAGCATTGGTGCCAGAAACTTATACTTCGGAGTCTTTCGAGCGACTTTGCCCAAAGAACCGTAGGCCCTTACCGGGAAGATGACTTCGAGGTCCTCAAGCTTCTCAATCATCTTTTCTACAGTCGCCTTGGCAAGCCCCAAAGTTGAGCTCAAGTCATCGTATGCTAAGCTTTCGCCGGAGGCGAGAAGAAGTAACAGACCAAGAACCTTTTCCCGTGTCGTCTCAGAAAGCCCTTCTCTCACTAAATCAACTTCAACAATCTTTCTCAGTATCTCATAAGCATCTTCAAGCGGATTCCCGGAAGTTAGGTAAATGGGTAGCGAGCCTTGAATGAGGTAATCCTCAACGTCTCTTTCAGTGAACTTTAGCAGTACTCCCCCAAGCTTCTCCTGGATTCCGGAGAAATCACAATTGAGAAATGCGCGCTTTAGAGCCATACTAAGCTCCCCGGGAATTCTTATCCCCTTTTTCAGAAGCAGGTACTCGGTGAAGGTAAGAGGTGGCACCCTGAGCTTCTTGGCCCTTCTCATCAAGTCGGGGTCAAGCTTAAGGGGGAGTGAGGAAGATCCGGTAACCACAATCATGAGATTGCTCGCGGAGTCATGGAGGTCTTTCACCGTAGTCCCAAAGTTCTCATCATAATGGGCTTCGTCGATGAACAGGAAGGTTGGCTGGCTGAGCTCTTCGATTCTTTCGCCGAGGAGACGCTCGTAGGCCTGAAGGAAGTCGTTCAGACTTATCCCCAACGGACGAAGCTTGTCGAGGGAGACGTAAACGAGTCTCTCCCTTGGGATTTGGGGGAGAAGTTTGAAATACATCTGGGCAAGCATGGTGGTCTTTCCAACACCACGAAGACCGTAAAGAACCAAAAGTTTGTTCTCCCGGATTTTAAGGAATAACTCGACTTCCTCTTTAAGGTCCGTGAGGGGTTTCCTCTCAGGTCTTTTTTCTCCAGTTGGGGTAAATACATACTTTCTAAGCCTTGCCTCAGCCGTGTCAATGGTTCTTCTCACAATGCTTTCCACGAGTCTTTCCTCCACAGCCCTCACCCAAGCGTAGTCTATTACAATGGGATAAAAAGCTATCGTTTTATACTATCTATTTGATATTAAATACAAGGGGAGCTGGGCTTTATTTCTCTAAACCTTTGTCACCCAACCCTGAAAGTCAGCCCTTTCTCCCTGGCCTTCCTCTCCACCTGAAGTCTAAAGGCACATGCCTTGCATATCTCCCCCGTCGTCGGCTGGCCGCATATCTTACAGCGGTTCAGCTCACTCGTCTTTTTGGTGTAGGTCTTGGCTATCAGCGGGAAGAGCTTGTCGTAGCTCCTGAGAATCTGGTATTTGGTGCCGGGGTGTTTTTCTTCCATCTCGTTGAGCCAGTCACGGATTTCGGCACGGAACGCCTCAACGGCATAGGGGCACTCACTCAGGTCAACCTCTATGTTGTTCAGAACCGCGTAGAGAACTATCTCCTTCTCGGGAATCTCACGGAGGGGCTTTATCCTGGGGACAAGCTCCGGATGAATTTCCTCGTAGTATGGACCCGTCCTGCCCAGTCGGGCTATGTCCCCGCGGAGGATGTTCATTATGAACATCTGGACCTCGTCATCTAAGTTGTGGCCCACCGCTAACTTGTCCGCTCCGACGTCTTTAGCCGCGTAGTTCAGAAGCCACCGCCTCCAGACGCCGCAGTAGGAGCAGGCACCCACTCTTTCCCCCTTCTCGAAGCTCCCCATTATCTTGACGGTCTCATCCAGCGTGAAGCCGATGTATTCCTTGAAGGAGTAGATACGATGCTCTATTCCGAGTTTTTTCGCGTTCTTCCTTGCTATCTCAACGCTGGGAGGCCTGTAACCGGCTATGCCTTCGTCTATCGTTATAGCAACCAGCTCGAAGGGGAACTTCTCGCGGAGCTTCGCCAGGAGGTGCATCAGAACTACGCTGTCCTTTCCCCCGGAGACCCCGATGGCTATCCTCTCGCCTCTCTTGATTAGACGGTACTTCTTCACGGTCTCCTTGAACTTCTTCTCGACCATCTCGTTGAAGTGCTTCCTGCAGTAGTACCTCCCCGTGTAACGTGCATGGTAGACCGCCGGCCTCCCGCAAACAGAACACTCCATGGGCTCACCGAGTGAATGGAAGGGGCACCCTTTAAAAAGGTTGGTTCCTACCGGGCCCGGTGAGAGCATGAACGTTGTTATAAAAACGGGTATTAAGAATCTTGACGAGATGCTGGGAGGAGGGATGCTGGACGACAGCGTGGTCCTTATCATCTACGACACCTACTCATTGGGCTGGTCCCTCGCGATTGAGCTCTTCAAGAGTTTCCTTGGGAGGGACTGCTTCGGTGTCGTCACGAGCTACTCCCTTCCCCTGAGCATGCTTGAGAAATACGCGGATATGCTGGGTTTTGATATTGAGGGGCAGGGGGAGATGAGCAACCTTGTGGTTCTGGACATCTTCGGCGCGGTTAACGGCATACCCCCAACCCGGCCGTTCGTTCGGTCTCCGGGGAGTGTTGACTCCAGCACGTTCCTCCCTAAGGTTTCCGCGCTTTACTATGAAATCCTCCGCGATGCAGGCAACAGAAAGCCTATTGGGCTCACGGTGGCACTGGACGGCTTTGCGACCATGTTTGGGGAGGACTCCGCTATGAAGCTGTTCCAGAGGAACATCGCGATGAAGGAGATGGCCAGGGCATCGGAGGACAGACCGAGGCCGATAAATCTTATGCTCCTAAATAAGGATCGTGTTTCCAAGAGGTTCCTCTCCTGGATATCCCACTACTCGGAGCACATAATCGAATTCGAACCAACGGACGTCCCGGGGAGGGAGAACCTTCTCGTTCGGAAGTCGCTGCTCCCAGATTTTGAACCGGGGATAGCGGAGTTCATGTTCTCTAGGGGAAAGGTGAAGGTGGTGTAGGAACGGCCACCCCCTGAAGGGTGACATGGGGTCACCTTATCAGGTTTACGAGGGCGGGCCAGAGATTCAGGGCCAGCAGTGCCAGTCCGGTTCCTATCGTGAAGTACCTGAGGGGATTTGCCACGCTCTTCGGCAGGTACTCCTTCAGCACGTCGTCCAGCATCCTGCCCCCGTCCAGTGGAACCAGCGGGAAGAGGTTCATGAGCCCTATCCCGAGGTTCAGCACGTATATCCAGTACAGCGTGAAGAAGAGCGGCAGGACTATCCCCTTATGGCCGACCCTGGAGACGACGTTCTGTGCCGGGTATATCCCTATGTAACCCCTCTGAGGATCCTGAGGATGAGCTCCCAGCTTCAGTCTGACGTTGAGCTTCTCTCCGTTTCTTAGGACCGTGAGCGTGAGCTCCTGTCCTGGCTTTGTTTTGTTCATGAACTTTATGAACTGGGTCAGGTCGTTTATGCTCTGACCATCCATTGCCACTATGACGTCACCCTTGTGAAGAACACCGTAGGCCGGCCCGTTTTCCAAGACCCCTGAGACGGCTATTCCAGCCGGCTGAAGGAGTGGGCTCACGGCCAGATTGATTATCATCAGTGTTATGAGTGCGGTTACTACGTTCGCCATTGATCCGGCGCCATAAACGCGCAGACGGGTTCTCAGGCGTGCCTTCTGGAGTTCCTCCTCGTCGGGTTCCACGAAGGCGCCGGGTATGACCGCAAGCAGGACGAGACCTACGGACTTGAGCGGCAAACCGTCAGCCCTCGCAACCACCCCGTGGCTCAACTCGTGGACCACCATGACAACTATGAGGGCGATGAGTCCGTACCAGAGCGGGATGGTCACCCCCGGGATCACCAACTGCACACCCTGGGCGGCCCCTCTCGTCCTCAGCGCCGACATCGCCGTTCTGAAAAGCATGTAGAATACGTAGCTCATCCCTCCAAACCCCACCACTATGCCGATGTCCCCGTAGACCTTCCAGAGTTTCCTGGCCTTCTGCGCCGTTCCATCAATGAAGCCGAGGAGCCGTTTGGTACGCCACATAGCGATGAACATGTCTACGTTTATGCCCTCTTCCCTCTCTTCCCTCCTTCCGAAGAGGACGTAAAGAACGCTCCAAAATATGATAATACCCGCTATGACTGTGATCAGTGTAATGCTCATACCCTGCACCGGATGTTTTTATCCTCGGGGGGTTTAAAAAGTAATCGGGTTACAGCCTTCCCAGGAACTTCATGATATAAATCTTGGTTCTAACATCCGCCATTGATATTATAATGTCATGAAGATTGCTTTTCATAAGCGGGTTCAGGGAGAATGCTCTCAGTATGTTTTGAATACCTGACTTTTTTTTTCCCCCAAACATCTCTAGGAGTCCTATCTGAAGGAGGTGGTAGCTCAGTATCCGGGGGTCATGGTTTATCTCTGCATGTGACTCTATCATCCTATACCTACCATCTAAATATCTTCCGAAGGAGAACTGGCCGGAGTGTATGGAGTAGTCAACTAGGGGTTCACCTATAGTGCCGAAAAGGCATGTTCTCGACATTCTCAGCCACATGTCCCAGTCCTCGCAGGTTATGAAATCTTCCCGAAAAGTGCCGGATCTCTTAAAACACTCCCGTCTGACCATTATCGTGGACGTCCCTGTAATGTTGTCCTTGAGTAGGTAAGGGTAAACATATCCACTGGCAATGGGCCGTTTTGAACCCAGAACTTTTTTATTCCTCAGATAATAGTAGTTAAAAGCTGTGTAAACAAGGCCGTACTTCCTCCCTAGATTCTGGAAGAGTTCAATCTGTGCCTCCAGTTTTGGGGCTTTCCATGCATCATCATCGTCAAGAAAAGCTATTAACTCTCCACGTGCCTTCTTAACACCAAGATTTCTTGCGTTGGCTATACCCCTTCCCTTCTGAGGTATGTAACGGAGTCTGCCATCCCCGTAAGAGCGCACAAGCTCCTTAGTCGAGTCATTCTTAGCACCGTCTATCACTAAAATCTCAAACTCGTCAAACGTTTGGTTTAAAACGCTCTTTATAGCCCGTCTGAGCAGGACGTCCCGGTTGTAGGTGGGTACAATCACTGATACTCTGGGCCTCACCCTCTCTCCTCCAGGATCCTTATCAAAGCCTTTGCTATTTTCACATCCTCTCTGAACGTTATCTTCAGGTTGAAGCAGTTGCAGTGCAGTGCGTGGACGTCAAAACCGGCCTTAATCGCGAGAAGGATGTCATGTGGAATTTCGTTCAGGTAGCCCCCACTGACGGCCGTTTCAAGGGTTTCCTTTAGGGCTCTATATCTATACCCCGTGGGGGATTCGCCCATAACGTACTTGGAGCGATCGTGTATCTCATACACCCTTCCGTTTTTCAGTTCTATTAGGTTCCCCGTTATTGGATTAACAGTAGTTACAACGTTTTTCCTCTCTAATAGCTTTTCCATCCTTTCGAAAACCCAGGGGGGTGTGAACGGACGAACGGCATCATGAACGATAACCTTCCTTTCACCCTCCGATATCTTCAGGAAACCCCTATACATGGATTCATTCCGTGTTGTTCCACCTTCGGTTACTGTAGAGATCTTTGGAAAACTCTCCATAAGCTTTTTTCCCGTTTTCATAAATCCTGGATTTGATACCAGAACGATGTTATCTATAGAATCGACTTCTGAGACGTTTTCCAGAGTATACTCAATAATCATTTTCTCCTCTATCTTGAAATACTGCTTTGGTAACCCCAAATTAGCTCTTTTTCCTATACCTCCCGCCAGTAGGATTAGAGTTGTCATTTCTATTCACCCTTTATCAGGTGCCGGTAAACCCTTTCCGATGAATGAGGATCAGCCCCAACTTCGTACAGGAGGCTCTTAACTGTTTTCCTCCATTCCATGTCCTTGGTGGGCTCCTCCAGATAGGCTTTAAGAGACTGAATCAGTTCGTCTATCGTTTCTGATTTCTTTCCAGGGGCGAAGAAGTTGTATGGAAGGAGAAAGCCACTTTTTCTCTCCAGTTCTTTTCTATCGGGCAGGTAGAATACGATTGGTCTCTCGGTTAAAATATAATCCTCGAAGATACTTGAGTAGTCGGTTATTAGCATATCAAAGGCCCCCATTATGTCGTTTATTGTTAGCAGTCTCTCCTGGAGAGGTTGGTCCCCAAGGAGGATCATGTTTTTCGTATTGACGATTGAATCTGCTATGGCTTTGCTCACGAGCTTGTGGGGTTTGATTACCAGAAGGAGGTTTTCCCTCCCGAGGAAATTGGTAAGCTTCTTGGAGAGTAGGGTTCTTACGACGTTTACACTCGCCCTATGATCTTTTAAATAGCTCGTATACCTGTAAGTGGGCGCGTAAAGAATTAGCCTATCAAAGGATTCAATGTCCAGACCAAGGATATCGGAGAGAAGGTCCCTTGATTTTTTGAGATTTGCAAACAGGCCATCGTTTCGTGGCTGTCCGAGAAGTTTGAACTTCCGGGGGTTTACCATGAACTGCCTTACAAAAGCTCCAACTACGAGCTCGGAGGTCGTTACAAAATAGCTTGTCCACCTGTCCATGTAGAGATAGAGATCCTTAACCCCAATGGGATGTTCATAACCGGTCTTTTTTCCGGGTAAGCCATGCCAGAGCTGGATTACCTTCTGGCCAGAGTGGGGTGTTACTGGCAGTACATCACTTGTAACGACGAATCTTGCCCTTATTAGTTCGTTCGGACCTTTTGCCGAGAACAGCGAGACGGTCCTTGCATCGTATTCCTTTGTAAGTTTTTCGAGTCCTGGGGGGTTATCATCTTTTAGAAGCCAGACAAGATCGTAGCCATAGTTTTGTGAGGCTATAAACCTGAAGAGGGCCAGGGAATTGTCAGAAATGTCTGGAGTCGAGTAGAAGACTATCTTTGATTCGTCTTTAGGGAGATGGTTTACAATGGAGAGGATCTTTGAGGCTATAAGCTGTTTTTTGAGCTTGTTCATGTTCATCACTAAAATGCTATGGAATAAACTTTTAAGGGTTTTTAGATTTCTATTAGCGGGATCAGCATGGTTAAGGTTTCGGTTATTGTACCGGTGTATAATACAAGAAACTATATCCATAGGCTACTTGCTTCCCTTGAAAGTCAGACTTACAGGAATTTCGAGGCTATTTTTGTAGATGATTCATCCGATGATACATATGAGATTTTGAAAAAATTTGAAAACACTTATCCTGATCAGGTTCATGTTGAAAAAGGCATCAAAAAAGGTCCAGGAATTGCACGTAATATTGGTCTTGAAATAGCTTCTGGTAGGTACGTGGCATTTATTGATTCGGACGATTGGTGGAGTGAAAATTTTTTGGAACGTACTATGGAACATATGAGAGCCCACGATGGAGTTTACACTGGCTATTGTGATGTCCTTGAGAGTGGAAAAAAGGTCTATATCAAACCGAAAGTAGTGGGTCACGCTGACTGGAAACCTGTTTTGGAAATGAAAGTTAGGTTTGGCATAGGGAACACCCTAATGAAAAGCTCCCTAATTGAGAATTATGGTATAAGGTTTCCCGATGGGATTGGGGTCAGTGAGGATTCCTACTTTCTCTTGGCTTACCTCTCCGTCATAAAAAGGCCTCTATTTGGATTAGAAGAGTGTATGTTCTACCATCTTGCTCGAACGTCCTCACTCTCTCGAACCTCCTTCAGTCTTCAAGAGGGAATCGATAAAATTGATCAGACCATTGAGAGCTATAGAAGATTAAGGGAGTTCGTTTTTCAGAACTCCCCCTGTCCTGAGGAATTTTGGAAGTTTATTGAGAGTGGACATTTACCAAGGTCTATTCTAACATACATAACATCAGTTTCGGATTCCATTGGGAGAAAATATGGCAGAAAACTAATTAGGCAGTATTGGGGATACATTAAAAAGTTTAGACCAGCTCGTAGTTACATGTCCATGCTTACTTTGTTGTGGTTAGTTGATCCTTTTGTTCCTGTCAGGTTATTATTGAAAAAAATTTGGTGAGAGTACTATGAAGGTTCTCGTTCACAATATAAATCAAGGAGGGGGCGTTACTGTTGTTATGGAGAAAGTTTGCAGCGTTCTTCAGGAACTCAAAAAAGAATTTGACTTTGAGGTTTGGTGCTCCATAAGAGGGCATCAAAGGATATCCACTTTTGAGTGTTGTGATAAAGTCATGACGTACCGATATTCCTCAAGACTTGACAGGCTATTTGGGTATAGCTACACTTTTTTAAAAAACGTGCTCCTAAAGAAAAAGATTGAGAAAGATTTTGATTTGGTTTTCACTCATACCCCTTTATGGGTAAACTCAAATGTAATCTACATTGATGGAAGAGATTGGGATAAATTTTATAAACAACACCTAAACATTTTTGGGAAAATTATCCAATATCTACCTCAAAGATATGTAAAAATGTCTGTTAGAAATTCAACTATTTTCTTGTTAAACTCGGCTGCAAGAGAATTTTACGTGAGAAACTTCCCCCGTTCAATTTATGGGAATCCAAATGGGATCGATTGGAGTAACTGGATAAACAGAGAAAAGCAGTTTGATTTTATATACGTTGGAAGATTTAGTTATGAAAAGAACCCCGAAATAGTATTCAAGGCCTTTTTGGGCACCAAATACTGTGGAATAATGATCGGGGAAGATAAAAATACCCTTATTAGGAATATAATAGTTAAGAAATTTATGCCCCGAAAAATGGTCTTTGAATACATTTCTCAATCAAAAATTGGTATTTTGCCATCAAGACATGAAGTTTTTCCTATTACTATTCTCGAATACCTTTCATTTGGTTTACCTGTTATTGTTAGTGATTCGATAGATTCAGAAATAGTGGAATATTGCATAACGTTCAAGTGTTGTGACGAAGCTGATTTATATAATACTTTTGAACATGTCTATGAAAACTATGAATACTATGTAAAAAAATATAGAAAAATACGAAAAATAGTACTAGAGAAGTACGATTGGGATAAGATACTTGAAGGAAACATAAGAAAAGCTCTTTTATCTTATATAGTTAGCCAATCTCACAAGGATGTTCCCAGGCGAATACAAATGTGACTCTGGGCATAATTTGTAAATCCAATATCTCCATAGTGGTAGTATATTTGACTGTACCATAGTAATCTTAGGGTGTTTTTAATTTGTGCATTTTTATTCATTTTAGGGAACCATTTATTCATAAATTTTGTTAATCCGTAAAATACCTTTTTATAATCACTTGACAGAGTGGGTCCAGAGTATATGGATACAATGCTGTTAACACCACGAACTATATATTGTTCTGAAATTCTTAACCAATAGTCCCAGTCTTCACCGATATAGAGACTCTCGTCAAATCCTCCGATAGATTCGAAAACCTCTTTTCGTATGATGACAGTTGAAGTTCCTATGAAATTATCCCTCAACAGGTTTTCAAAAACGTTGCCTTCTATTATTTTCGGCGGGATTATCTTTCCATTGCCCATATGTTTGTACTTCCCATAAACAAGCCCAACATCGGGAGATTTCTTGAAAATCTTTAATTGTTCTTCAAGTTTATTTGGCAACCACACATCATCGTCGTCCAAGAATGCGATATACTTTCCTCCGGAAATTTTCATTCCAGTGTTTCTGGCTGTGCTGACGCCTTTCCTAGCTTCGTAGACTTCATTTATTCTGGGGTCTTCTAGGTCAAGTTTTGTTTCTTTATAATTCTTTACAATGATTATCTCAAAATCTTGGAAAGTCTGATTTAAAACACTAAGAATAGCACGCTTTAACAGGTGTTCCCTTCCCAGAAGTGTTGGGATTATTACTGAAACCATGGCCATAGTTTTCCCACCATTACTCAATTTTTAAATTAGACATTTAAAAATATGGTATCTGCTATCCATCTTGCTCTTTTTAGTTGTATCTCTTGATAATACTTTATATTCTTTTCTAGGATCCTGATATTTCTTGAGTTTCTCAAAATCTTCTTTTCTGATTGTGGGTGCGCAGACACCAAAATAACTTTGAATACAATTGAAAATAGTTGAGGTCAGATATCCATATAACCTATTTCTACAGACAGTTTCCCAAAATATTGATAATTTTCTATTATATCTCAAATCAAACGGTGCATTGTTAAAAAAACTCGGGTTACGAACCCCAACCCCCCACAATATAAATTTTCTTCTCTCTGAAATGCTCCATCTGTTAGCTTCTCGTGAGAACCATAGGGGCAATACTGTTCCTCCTCCAAAAAAGAAATGTTGGTACACTTCTTGATATTACACTCATAATATGGAACAAATCATACGTTAGCATCAATGTATCCAAACAGACTTTTTACACTTAAATATATTAGATCGTCACCAATGTTTTCTTTGTTTATATATCCATGGTATCGTATGATCATAATTATCATCCCCTCCTTTTATCTGATTCATGCCAAACGGCTAATGTTAATATTCCCTGACTCACCACCGTCGCCACCGCCGCACCGGTGGCCCCGTAGTGGAGTATGAGAATGTAGTTAAGGACTACGTTGAGCAGGGCCGTAAAGCCGGTTATCTTGGTAAAGGTAAGCTCCCTTCCTGTGGCGTTCATGTAGCTCCCGAAGAGCGAGTTCAGGAACATGAAGGGGATTGCAAAGGCCAGAATCCTGAGCACGGGGACGCTCTCCTTGAACTTCTCTCCGAATACGAAGAAGATTCCGAGCTTTGCGAAAAGGTAGTATCCTGCAGTGCCGGCAAGGCCAAGTAGGAGTAAAACCTGAAGGCTCTTCTTGAACAGAACCTCGAGGGTTTTTTGATCCTCCCTGTGCAGCCTCGCCATCGAGGGCATGGTTGTGCTCACAACTATGTTCGGAATAAATAGCGAAACCTCAATTAGCGTATAAGCCGCCCTGTAAATGCCTGTTTCGTAGTCCCCCCTGAGAAGGTTCAGCATGACCATGTCCGTGCGGTAGTAGATGAGCGTGAAGAGCCCGATGAGCCAGAAGGGGTAGGACTTCCTGAGCAGTTCTCCCCAAACCGAAGGCCTGAACTTTACTTCGAGCTTCCCGGGGATGAATTTGCGCCCCCACCTTATCCTGAGAAGTTCCCTTATTGTGTACCCGACCAGAAGAACCGCCACGAACGGGGAGAGCTCTTTGAAATACCACAGGGCCCCCCCACCAACGAAGAAGGCCCAGAACCTCTCGACGGTTCTCGCTATGGCCTCGTACTTGGTGACCTCGTGGCCGTACATTATCCGAACGAACAGATAGGATATCCATGTTAGCATCGCCTCTCCGCCGGTCAGGATAATGAGAAACTTCATCCATTCCGGTTTGGGGAGGAAAAGGGTTATCCCTCCGATTATGAGAAAGTTCACCAATGCAAGCAATATCTTGAAGCCTAGGACGTCTGGGAGCAGTTCTTTAAGTTTGCCCTTGTCCCTTGCTATTTCCCTCATGAGGTAAAATCCAACGCCGAGGTCAGAGAAAACGCCCAGAAGGCCAACGTAGTAGAAGATGAATGAGTACTGGCCGAGCCCGTCCGGGCCGAGGGTCCTGCTCAGGAGGACGATTATGCCGTATGCAAAGAGCTTGGAGACTACCTCTGCCCCGAACAGCCAGCCGGCGTTTTTGATTAGTTTAAACTTCAGGCTCTCCGTCATCGGTGATTTTACGGGTTGAGGGCTTAAAAACACTGTGGGTTTTTTATCGTCCGGGTTATTTTTAACAACTATTTAACGGAAAACCTTATAAACCTGGAAGTTGTTTCTTCTGTGAGTACTTTATGGGGTGGTGTCAATGAAACGTGCTATGGTTGTTGGAATCCTGGCGGTCCTGATCTTTGCCGCCGGCGCCAAGTTTGGAGTTTCGTACTTCAGCGACGTGGCAAAATCGAGCGGAAATGAGATATCGACCGGGGACTTTGACGTGGGGATAAGCCGCGATGGTAGCAGGTACTACGACGACTACCGGCTCTTCTCCTTTGACAATATGAAGCCAGGTGAGAGCAGGACCTTCACGTTCTACATTAAAAACCGGGGAGACTATCCGATATCGTCCATCGAACTGCTCTTCAACGTTACTGACCTGGAACGGGGCAAGATGAGTAAAGCTGAGGCTTTGGTCGATAACACACCCGACGTGGGCGAGCTCAGCAGATACCTGATTGTTAAGGATTTCAGGGTCTCCGCCGGGGACGGTGACATTGTCCTGAACCGCTACATCGGTAAATCTCTGAGGGAGATTAACTCCACCCCTCTTGACATATTCAACGGTTCACTCCCCGAGAACGGCGTGCTCAGGGTCTCCGTCACGGTTCAGCTCTCGCCCTCGGCCGGTAACGACTGCCTGACAGACGTCTCCAACGTCGACATGATCATCACCGCAAGGCAGTGATGCAAAAGTCCTTAAGGCCTCCAGCCAACTTAACCCCGCGATGATGATTGATGGGCGACCCGAGGGATGAGGAAGGTAAGGTGATCGCTGAGCATACATTTTTAACGTTCCCTTCCCACTTTTCTTGGGATGATGATTTCAGCCTTGCCTGAGGCTCGTGATGATGGAGTGACGGACTGACCGCTCACTTTTTTATTATCCTAGACATGATTAGAAAACCTAATAAAGTTAGAGCATGGAGACAGAGGGGAATGCTTAAATATTCTGTGCATAAGCACAAAATTGGGGTGATACCGTGGACGAGGTGTACAGACCGATATGGCTCAGTATAATTGGCAACATCCTTCTGGCCCTTATGAAGCTGGCAGTGGGTTTTCTGTACTCCAGTATAGCCCTCATCTCGGATGGGGTTCACTCGCTGAGTGACGTTCTCACGAGCGTTATCGGCTATTTTGGGATAAGGATCTCGTCGAAGCCGGCGGACGAAAACCATCCCTTCGGTCACTCGCGTTTTGAACCGCTGGTGGCCTTCCTCATTGCGGAGGCCCTTCTGGTGGTCGCCTACGAGATCGGCCGGGACGCCTTTTTTCGGGTTCACCACGAGGTCCCCCTTGTGGTGAACGGCCTCATGCTCGGCGTCACCGTCGTGTCCATCCTGACCAAGGAGGGTATGTTCCGCTATTCGGCTCACGTGGGGGGAAAGCTCAACAACCAGATCCTGATCGCAGATGCGTACCACCACAGGAGTGACGCCCTGAGTAGCGTCGCGGTCCTTATCGGGCTGGTCGCCCAGAGGCTGGGATTTCCGTACGGCGATTCCCTTGCCGGCTTCCTTGTCGCGCTGATGCTCGCCAAGATCGCCCTTGACATGATCCTGGAGAACGTGGGCTACCTGACCGGTAGGGCCCCGCCCACCGAGGTATGCGAAAGGATAAAGAATACCGCGCTGGCAGTTTCGGGGGTCGTGGGGGTTCACGATCTGAGGGCTCACTACGTCGGAAACAGGCTCCACGTTGAGCTCCACGTGGAGGTCTCACCGGAGCTGAGTCTGAAAGAAGCGCACGACATCGGTGAGGAAGTCCGGGAGAGGCTGGAGGCCCTTTCAGAGGTGGAAGCGGCTTTTGTGCACGTTGACATCAGAGGCGTGACGAAGTGATATCCTCAAGATCCTCCAAGAACTCCTCCAGGTGCTCCCTCCTCACATGGGGCATCATGACGATTCTGATGTAGCCACGATGGGCGCTTATACCCCATCCGCGCTTTTTGAGCTCTTCCTCGACCTTCTCCAGGTTCCGGGTTCCGAAGGATACTATGTTCAGAACGGGCTCGCGAATCAAATAAACATCGGGAATTTTCTTCAGCTCATCCGCGAACCACCTGCTCAGCTTCATGGTCCTCCTCACGACCTCCCTGTAACCGCTGAAACCGAGGTGTTTCATCATGGCCCACACGGCGAGGGCGTTTGCACCGGGTCTAGTTCCGGTTATGGTGGCCTGCCATACCTTGCCGCCCGCCAGGTAAGGTGCCGGTACGCTTATCGCTTCGACGAACCTCTTCTCCCGGAAGATTATCCCTCCCGCGGGGATGGGGACCATACCCATCTTGTGGGGATCTATGGTCACGCTCTTGACGCCCTTGAGCCTGAAGTCAAACTCAGGGAGCTCGTAGCCCAAAGCCTTTGCAAAGGGTATGACGAACCCGCCGAAGGCCGCATCCACGTGAAGTGGCAGCCCGTAGTCCAGGGCCAAGTCACTCAGGGCGGGGATGTCGTCAACAACACCGAGGCCGGTCGTCCCGGCTATCCCGACGATTCCGATGGTGTTTCCGGTGATCTTGTCCTCGATGTCCCTCACGTCCACGGAGTAGTCCTTTCTGAGCTTTGCCCACACGAGTTTAACCCCCAGCATCTCCCCCGCCTTCAGAAACGAGAAGTGGGCACTCTTTGGAAGAATCAGCTCCGGCTCTTCCACGCCCGCCAGGTTGCGGAAGGCCCTGACCGCCAGGATGTTCGCCTCGGTTCCGCCCGAGACGATGTTCCCGTACCCTTTATCCAGCCCAAGAAGGTTTGAGAGCATCTCAACGGCCTCCCCCTCGACGGTTTGGCTTCCAACGTGGAGGCCCGGGTCACCCAGATTCCTGTCCAGATACTCCCACAAGACCTTCCGGGCGAGGAGGTGGGGGTATGTGCACATAGACCCCAGGATCTTCCCGGAGTTAAAGGTTAGATCCAGGGCCGTCTTCTTCCTGAGCTCGTTTAGAACTTCCTCCTCCTCCATGCCTTCGTTGGGAAACATCCTCTCACCAGCCGGTTCATGTTTGGTCCTTTGAATTTAAGCTTTTGCCCACCTGAGGTACCTCTTGAAGAACAGGGGTGTCGTCAGCGCGGTGAGCATCGATACGGCCACTACGCTCGCGAAGAGGGCCTGGTCGATTATACCAGCGCTCAGTCCCAACGTCAGTATGGCCATATCCAGGCTTCCACGCCCCCCCATGCCTATTCCGATCGCCGTTGCATCCTTCCAGCTCATGCCGGAGAGCTTGGCGCCGAGACCGCAGCCGAACAGCTTTCCGAGGACCGCGCCCGTGTAGAGCGTCAGGATCAGAAGAAGCTTTATATCCCTCCTGGGGGGGTTGAACATCAGCCCCACGTAGATGAAGAACAGGGGGATAAAGAACTCGGTGAGAACCACCTGGAGGTCCTCTATCAGCTCGTTGAGCTTTATTCTGGTCACAACCATGGGGTCCTTCCTCTCGCGGAGGCGGCTTATTGTCAGACCGGCTAGGTAAGCCCCGATTATCTGGTTAAGGCCCACCTGCTCGGCCGCTATTGCCAGGGTGAACGTGAGGATGAGGGTGAAGGTGAAGAAGACGTTGAGGTTCCTCACCACGGAGTAGAACCAGCGGGAGCGCTTGAAAACGTACTCCGACAGCATCAGGGTCACCGTGATGAAGAGGGCTATCTTGACCGTCAGCGATCCAAGGGTGAGAACCGTAAGGCCGCCCCGCGTCATGCCGGTTATTATACCGATGAGGTACACCGCGATGATGTCGTCCACGAACGCCGCACCTATGAGTATGGAGGAGACCTCCCTCTTCGTCCTTTCCTTCAGCAGCACTCCACTTGTGACCTCTATCGCCGTATTGCCAATGGTCGCCCCGACGAAGACCGCCGCCGCCAGACCGTTTCCGAAGAAATCCACAGTGAGGAACCCGAAGACGAAGGAGAAGGCCACCCCAAGGGCCGCGACAACTATCGCCTTTTTGGTGTTCTGGGCTATCGCCGAGAAGTTGCTGGTGAGCCCCATGTAGAGCATCATCATTATGAGGCCGAAGCCGGCCAGAACCTTGAGTTCTTCACTTGGCTGGACGATCCCGAGGATAAAGGGACCCAGGAGGATTCCCGTGAGGACGTGGGCTATTATGGGATGCACCTCGATCTTCTCGAACGCCCACTCGGTGCTTTTTGCCACGACGAGAAGTATGGCGAGGGCCATCAGGTAGTACACCTCATCCCCTCCTCGCCAGTAGGATGCCCGCGATCCACAGAACCATCAGGAGCACCGCCAGGATCATCGCCAGCGTTGCCCCGCGCCCCGTCCCGAAGACTATGGGCACTGGGCCGATCATTATCACTCCCCCGCCTTCGACGTCGCTTTCTCCACCTGATGCGCTGAGCAGGATTCCAATGAATACCATCAGGAAACCGAGCAATATCATTCCCATGCCGAGCCCTATGAGGAGTATCCCCTTCTCCATACGATAAGGAGTTCTCCCCCTCCTTTTAAAGCTTAACCCGGCCCGGCGACCCAAAGGATTAAAACCGTCCCCTCCCAGTGATTAACATGCTGGTCCTGATAGACCTCGACGACACCCTTTGCAACACCTGGGAGGCCGGAAAGTACACGATACTCAGGCTGATCCCGCACCTGCTCAGAAAACGGAAGTTCAGGGCTTTTCTGTACATACTGAGCGCCCGCTACCGTGAGCTTGAGCAGTCGCGGGAGCTCCACATGATGGACCTTGATAAGATCCTTGAAAGGCTCATGGAGAAGGTCTACGGCAGGGTGTCCGGGGAGGAGCTCGAGGACATCACGAATCTCGTGGACAGGGTTTTCTTCTCCAACCTCCATCTGTTCCCCGATGCGTTGCTCTTCCTGGAGAGGCTCAAGCGTATGGGTGCCAGGCTGGTTTTGATAACGGACTCCTCAACGTACTGGCAGAGGAAGAAGCTCGAGTACCTTGGGATAAAGGACTACTTCGACGCGCTCATAATCAGCGGGGAGACGGGTCACAGCAAGCTCGAACCCCATAACTTCAGACTGGCGCTTGAGAGGTTCCCCAGGGAAAGACGGGTCTACGTGGTGGGCGACAGGGACGATACCGACATGAGGAGAGGGAAGGAGATCGGGGCGGTTACCATACTCGTTAACAGGGGGTACTTCAGTGGCAGGAGACCGAAGTACGCTGATTACGTTGTGAAAAACCTTCTGGAAGCGCTGGAGGTGATGGAACGTGACGATAAAGGTGGAGCTTAAGCGCAAGGCCCTTCACATGATGGGTCTACTGGTTCCGCTCTCCTACCTGCTCTTTGGGACGGACCTCACGCTGGCGCTCATAGGTTTTACGTTCTTCTCTTTCGTCGCCCTTGAGCCCTTCAGGATAATAGAATCCTTCAGGGACAAAATAAAGCGTAGACTCCGCCTCTATGTAAAACCCGATGTCATGGAGAGCGTTGAGCGAATTGAGAGGTTCGCGGACGAGATAGCCCGCGAGCACGAGCATCACCGTGTTGCGGCCCATATATACTTCGCGGCTGCCACCTTCATAAACCTCTACTTCTTCCCGCCGGCTATCGCGATGGGTGCGGTGACCGTCGCCACCCTGGGAGATGCAATGGCGGCAATCGTCGGCAAATCCGTAGGCAGGCACCGCTTCAGCAACGGCAAAAGCCTCGAAGGGAGTCTCGCCTACTTCATCTCGGGTGTCGCCATATTATGGCCCCTCCTGGGCCTTCCCCTTGCTGTCGTGGGTTCCCTCGCTGGTATGGTTGCGGAGTTCTACAACTTCCCGCCGGATGATAACTTCTCCAATCAGCTTACGGTCTCACTGGCCCTCTACATGGTGTCGACCATTATCTGATGCAGAAAAGGGGACTTGAAAAAGAAAGGAGAAGTTTTCAGGAGATCACAACCTTGGCGAAGTTGCTCACGGTATCGGCGTCCGTCCACTCGTCGCCGGGGGCCTTGTCGTGGACACATGGATCATCCGGGAGTATGTCGACCGCCGAGTCCCCGGTGCCCTGTCCCGTTATGTAGGCCGTGATGTAGAGCTCCTTCGGCTTCCCTCCCAGCGCCTTCCATGGAATGGCTATCTCCAGGGTCTGGAGACCGTTGCTGGCCCCTCCGGTGTAGGCGTAGAAGCCGACCCACTTGAGATCCTGGTACACCCATCCGGTTCCGTTCCACAGGGCGAGCTGTGCGGTGGTTATGTTGTTGGTCCCCTTGCTCCCAAAGAACTCCCCGTTCCAGAAGAAGTACAGCTGTGCGTCGATTCCCCGCTTGAAGCTCATCTTCTTGCCCCAGCTGTCCTGGGGTCCGGTGTACCCTCCGGGTTTGTAGTCGAGCGAAATTCCGTAGGCCACCCTCCAGGATGCTTTGTTGCTCGTTGTGATGGCTATGTACAGGAACTGGCTGTCGTAGTCAACGTAGAGGGCCTTGAGGTTTGCACCCTTCTGTCCGAAGCCCGTGGTGTCCTCGGCGACTGGCTTTACGTTCCAGTCACTCAAATTGCCGTCTATCTTCTTCGTTAGGTTCTTGGCCAGTTCCTCCATCTCCAGCTGCTTCTGGAGCTCCCCGCTCTGGGCCGTTGCGAGCATTCCTTTCAGCTCCTTAACGACCTCCCTGAGTCCGGTGTATGCCCTGTATATCTCGAGCGATGCTCCAAACGCGTAGTTCGGCATGTCTATCGTGGTTCTACCCTCATCGTAGAGCTTGAGCAGTTCAGCAACTTGGGACTGGGCTTTATCCAGCCTCTCCTTCATGTTCTCGGTCAGGGGCATGTTCGAGAGCTCCTTCATGAGGTTCGTGTAGCTGGCGTAGCTCCTCTGGAAGTCCCTGATCCCGTAAAACTTGTTTATCATGACGAAGGTGTTCTGGTACGCTATGAGTCGCTGGACCTTCACGTTGACCAACGATGCTCCCTCTATAACGTTGTTCATGGTTATGTGGATGTAATAGTCGGGGACGTTGTCACTGAGCTCCATAGCCGTTGTTGGTTCTGTGGTTATCAGGTCAACTATATCGCTAATGTCGTCGTTCGCGAAGGGGTTGCCGAAGTTCCAGACCGCGTCACCGTAGCTAAATCCGGTGGCCACCTGGAAGTTGAAGCCCTTTGCCCCTCCGAAAACGCTCACTGGTATTCTGACCTCAATAGTGTTCTTGTTAAGGTTGATGCCCACGAGGGCGCCGCTCACGTTCATGATGTTCCCGTCCGGATCGACGAAGTAGAGCAGGGACCTCTTGGTGTTGCCCGCTGAAGTGATCGCCTCCCTCTGGCCGACGTACTGGTCGCTGCACAGGTTGATAACCATCTGGATGTCCCACTGGATGACGCTGTTCGTGTCCATCTCCCCTGCAAACCAGTTGGCTCCTCCCTTCTTATAGTCTATGGGGACAGCTATGAAAGTGGCCCCGTTGTCGCCTATTTTTATGTTGCTCATGTTGGCGAACTCGAAGAGGAAGTAGACGTACCTGTCGTCCTTGGTTACCCCGACCTCGGTGAGGTCAGCGTGGGAGGAAGTCCCGCCTGGAAGGTACTGATCTTTATCGTGTCTCTGGTCACCAACGGCGTCCGTCCAGAGCGCGATTCCGTTCTCAACCTTGAGGGTGTTGGGGTTTCCCGGAGTTATGTCCCAGTCACTGGGGTTGCCGTCCACGTCTATGTTACCAACCCAGATGACGCTGACGTTCATGGAGAACTCGTTGTTGTTCTCGTTGGCCTCAGGGATGAGGTTGTACGGGTCAACAACGGCCTTGATGACGTGGATTCCCGTCGTGTTGGGTGTCCAGTTGAAGGTGAACCACTTGCTCCCTCCCGCGGTCAGGTTCGTTGTCCAGTTGGTGTACGTCTGGTTGTCAATGTACACAACGACCTCTGCACCGCTGACTGCCAGGGAGCCCTCATTTTTGACGGTTACGTTGAACGTGCCCGTCCTGTGCAGTCCCACCGCTCCCGGACCGCTTAGGGTTACGGTGAGGTCGGGCATTAGGAACCACTCGGCGGCTAGCATGTTTGTGAAGGTGTCGGTGTCGCTCCATTCGTTTCCGATGTTGGAGTAGTCTATTGCCGGGTCGACGGGGAGGCTGTCGACTGCACTCCCGCTACCCCCCGTAACCCACGCCATCACCGCGAACTTGGGGTGCTTTCCTCCAAGGGCGCTCCATGGGATAGCTATCTCAAGGGTTCGCAGCCCCGTGGAGGTGTTTCCTGTGTATGCAAAGGTTCCTCCGACACCGTTTATACTGTTGTAGTTCCATCCGCTTCCGGTCCATGAGTTGAAGTTGTCCGTTCCCATTCCGGAACTCCCGCTCCACCAGAAGTAGATTTCGTAATCGGGGGCGTACCCATTTCCAAACCCTATATTCCTTCCCCATGAGTCCGAGGGATTGCTTCCACCGGTGTAGCCCTTCCCACTCCCTGGATCCACGTCTATTGCAAAGCCATACGCGACGTCCCAGCTTGCGGTGTTGTTGGTTTTGAGTGCGATGTAAAGGTAGTTATCGTCCCATGAGACGTACAGCTTGTCCAGGTTAGCACCGGCGAGCCCATTGTTCCGTCCAACAGCAACTAAATCAGAACTTGTCCAGTCATTGAGACTTCCATCTACGATTTTCTGCCCATACGCGGCACCAACGAGCCTCGTGGCTGGGACAAGGCTTAACAAGACTAAAAACACGGTCAAAAATGCTATTCCCTTCCGCATTTTATTCACCCCAGGTGATACCTGTTCACCATTGATGATACCTGTGCATAAAATATTTATATATCTTTTCCAATATCACTCACAGTGATAACAACGTGGAGGGGAAGGAATGCTGAATTTTGTGTTTGGTATCCACAACCATCAACCCCTGGGGAACTTCGGATGGGTCTTTGAGAGCGCTTATGAGAGGTCATACAACCCTTTTATGGAAACCCTTGAGATGTACCCCAACATGAAGGCCGCGGTTCACTACTCAGGCCCCCTTCTTGAGTGGATAGCGGAGAACAGGCCCGAGCACATAGACCTACTCCGCTCCCTCGTGGGGAAGGGACAGCTTGAGGTGGTCGTCGCCGGCTTTTACGAGCCGGTTCTGGCGGCCATCCCAAAGGAGGACAGGATAGCGCAGATAAACCTCCTGAAGGAATTTGCAAAGAAGCTGGGTTACGACGCGAGGGGGGTGTGGCTAACCGAGAGGGTGTGGCAGCCAGAGCTCGTCAAAAGCCTCCGTGCTGCCGGGATAGATTACGTTATCGTCGATGACTATCACTTCATGAGTGCTGGCCTGAGCAAGGAGGAACTCTATTGGCCGTACTACACGGAGGATGGCGGCGAGGTGATATCGGTCTTCCCCATAGACGAAAAGCTCCGCTACCTAATCCCGTTCAGACCCGTTGAGAAAACGGTTGAGTACCTCCACTCCCTAGACAACGGTGATGAGGGTAAGCTCGTCGTGTTCCACGACGACGGTGAAAAGTTCGGCGTCTGGCCCGGAACCTACGAGTGGGTTCACGAAAAAGGCTGGCTGAGGGAGTTCTTTGACAGGATTTCAAGTGATGAGAGGATTAATCTGACGCTTTATTCCGAGTACCTCTCCCGCTTTAGGCCGCGCGGTCTTGTCTATCTTCCGATAGCCTCGTACTTCGAGATGAGTGAGTGGTCCCTCCCGGCAAAGCAGGCAAAGCTCTTCGTGGAGTTCGTTGAGAGGCTTAAGGATGGAAACAAGTTCGAGCGCTACCGCGTCTTCGTCCGCGGCGGCATCTGGAAGAACTTCTTCTTCAAGTACCCGGAGAGCAACTACATGCACAAGAGGATGCTCATGGTGAGCAAACTCGTTCGAGAGAACCCTGAGGCGAGGGGGTTCATCTTAAAGGCCCAGTGCAACGATGCCTACTGGCATGGCGTCTTCGGAGGGGTTTACCTCCCGCACCTTAGGAGGGCTGTGTGGGAGAACATCATAAAAGCCAATTCCAGAGTTTCCACTGGAAGCTTCATTAGGGACGTAGACTTCGACGGCCGCGACGAGGTGTTCATCGAGGACGAGAGCTTCTACGCCGTTTTTAAGCCCTCCTACGGTGGTGCACTCTTCGAGCTCAGCTCTAAGAAAAAGGCCGTCAACTACAACGACGTGCTCGCGAGGCGCTGGGAGCACTACTACGAGATTCCCGGGGCCGCGACACCGGAAGAGGGAGGAGGGGAAGGCATGGCAAGCATACACGAGGTCGGGAAACGGATTCCTGAGGAGATACGGCGCGAGCTCGCCTACGATGACCACCTGAGGGCCATCCTTCAGGACCACTTCCTTGACCCGGAGACGACCCTTGACGAGTACCGCCTCAACAGGCACATCGAGCTTGGGGACTTCGTGACGGGTGCCTACGACTACGGCCTTTTTGAGGGTGGCGTCACACTTGAGAGGGACGGAATCGTCTCCGGAAGGCCGGCGAGGGTGGAGAAGACCTTCCACCTGACGGAGAATGGTTTCGTCGTTGACTACGCTGTGAGGAGCGAGTCGGTGGCCCTCTTCGGAGTCGAGCTCAATCTTGCCGTCCACAGCGTCATGGAGGAGCCGGGGGAGTTCGAGGCTGGGGAGTTCGAGGTGAACGACCCCTACGGCATCGGAAGGGCGGCGGTGGAGCTCGACAAAAAGGCGAGGGTGTGGAAGTACCCGATAAAGACCCTCAGCCAGAGCGAAGCCGGCTGGGACTTCATCCAGCAGGGGGTCAGTTACACCGTCCTGTTCCCCGTTGAGGGCGAGTTGAGGTTCAGGCTGAGGTTTGGGGAGCTCCAGTAAGTCCCCCCAGCTCAGCGTTCTCCTCTTTTTCAGACCCTTATAAGAACGTCCTCAAGCTCCCGGTTCAGGGACTTCACTATGTGGAACTCGGTCAGCTTCCCGGACTTTGACGTCCTGATGACGGTCGTCGCTATGTCCTCCAGGAGTTTGATGATGAACTCCTTACTCGGCGGGAGGATGTTTTTCTTCAGCAGGTAGATCCCGAGTCTGTTTGGTTTTCCAACGTAGCCAGCCAGCTGGTCCACTATCAGCTGAACCCCGCGGGGAGATATGTCCGATACAACGAAGAGCTTCTCCATACCCACGACAACCACCAAGATCTTCTGGTTGGGGTTGCTTATTATCGGTGCGTACACCTCCTTGAATTTTCTTGACAGTATTGTGGGCTCGGAGATCTCCCCTATGTGGGCCAGCACGTTCCCCCTCTTCTTTACCCCCCCGATCTTTATGACATCAACGCTGTTTAACAGTGAAGGATCCAGGCCCATGAGCTCCGCCTTGGAAACCAGGGTGGAGTACGAGTCAAGCACGTCGATTATGAGGATCTTGAACCCTTCCGACTGCCCCCAGGTGAGGGTGTGGTACACCCCCATGCTTATGTCGCCCTCTCAATCCTCTCGAAAAGAACAGTCTCCCCTGGTTCTATCGATTCCCACATTTTTACGATGACCACATCTCGAAGCCCCATTTTACCCCACCTTAGGTGGATATTTTGACATGAACCTTTAAATCAGTTGCGCCGACGGTGATGGCGGGGAAGTAAAAAACATCGTGGTAGCTTCCCTTATGGACCATTGAAGCCCGAGATCCTCCTCCTTGGGAGGAACTCCGCCAGGGCGTACAGGAGCATTATAATCCAGGCGAGGAGTGAGTAGTGACGGAGCCTCATGAATGGGTCCCTAAAGGCCCCCACTACCTTTGAACTCCCATCAACCTCCAGTAGTGTCAGCCCCGTTCTGTCGTCCCTTATAACATCGGTGGGCCTCCCGTCTACCCTAACAGTCCAGTATGGGAAATACGCCTCGGAGACACGAATCAGGGTGGGTCCACCGGTCTTAATTCCAAACGAGTACCATCCCTCACCCCGTTTAACATTTTCAACCTTCAGCCGTTTCCCGTCAGCGATCAGCCCCTTCAAGATCCTGACCTCGTACATTGAGCCTGTGTAGGTGATGTGGTAGAGGAAGTTCCCGCCGAGGACGTAGAGCCACCCCCTCCCGATTTTCCTCACCCCAATCAACGTCCAATTCCCCATCTTTATCAAGGACGTGACGTTCCTGAAAACAGGCCCGTACCATGGAGAGCTTTCGTACTCGAAGGGGGCGAAGCGGGAGACGTTGTAGATGAGGGAGCTCAGCTTGGAGAGGGATATGGGCATCATGATGGATTCCACACCGAATAGGCTTTCCGGTGTTGATGGGATCCAGATTAATGTCCCTCCGTTCTTGATGAATGCCAGCAGTTCCTCCGCGGTTCTGTTGTCGGGGTTACCGGAGTATATGATATTCTCCACGCCTTTAAGGTTTCTGGGGAGCTCTTTAACGTAAGCGTAGTCAAGTGGGAGGTCGTAGAACTTTCCGGTCATTACGGTTGAGACCTGCTGGACGAAGCTCACGTTGGATGCGTAAACGGTGTAGCCACCAACCTTGGCGATCTCCCGATAGCCCGGTTGCTCGGCATCTACGAGGAACCTGACATCGTAGGCCCTCAGGTAAAAGCTTGCGTTTTTACCCTTTGACAGGAGGTACCAGATACGATCCATCTCCCTATCGACTGGGTTCCCCTCGTGGTACCAACCGTTGAGGGTGTCCTTTCCTGAGAGAGCGGGGAGATAGCTGCAAGTGGCATCTGCCTCGGCGATGAGAACCCGGTAGTTGTCTCCCGGCTGTTCTCTGAGGTACCAAGCCAGTTCAAGGCTCTCCTTCGGGATGGGGTTTATCGGTTTTGCCCACCCAATGAATGGTACGGTCAGGAGGAGTACCATTATTATCGCGGCGATGGATTTCCTACTCCTCCTGGTTCCGGTTAAGGCATCCGCTGCCATCAGGGGTATGAGGAGAACCGTCATGTCAAGCCATCTATAAGGGGGTATCAGGCTGAATGGGAGGACCGAGTACAACCGGGACGTTGGCGAGTAGCAGCCGAGGCTCAGGTAAACTAAGATGCCGATTAGGGTCAGCTTTCTGATGTCCAGAACTCCCCTTCTCCGGCTAATGAGCAAAATAAAAATGATGAGGATAATGGGGAGCAGTATCTCCGGCGTTAAAACCTTTTCTGGAGCCAAGCTGTAGGATTCAAACAGCCAGGGGGTTTCTTTCATCCTCCAAAAATCTGCCCAGTGCATATCATACAGGAACGGGACATACCAGAAGGCGGTGAGAAAAACCACCGCCCCTCCGACGCGGAGGGAGTTTCCAATCGCGTGAGCGCTCTTCAGGTCGTCCCAGTGGAGAACCAGCGCTACCAGGATGAGGGGCACGAGTATCGAATGGTGGGTTAACGAGACGAACGAGATCATCAGGGCTGAGAGCACTAGGTACCGCTCCCGGTATTCTGCTAGGTACAGGACACCCAGAAGGAAGAGGGGGGCCAGGTTAATTGCGTTCGCCCTTGGGAAGTTTCCTTCCACGTAAGCGACCCCAAGACGCCAGGGAAAGAGCAGAAACATCAGAGGGGCAACGTAGAATTCCCTCCTGAGTCTTCTGAGGTAGACGTGCAGGCCAAGGGCCCCCAGAAAAGACGTCAGCATGAGGGTCACCGCATAGCCCCTTAAATCGCCCCCGAAAAGTTTTCCGAGAATTCCCGCCATGATGTACGAAGCGGGGGGATAGAAGTGCAGGAAAGGAAAACCGGCGTACCACTCCTCAATCCAGGGTTTCCACCCCTCCGTCATCAACTCGTGGACCTTAAAGAGGTGCCCAAGACTGTCTCCACTTAGACCGGGTGGGGTAGGGGCAAGGAAAAGGGGGAGGAACTCGACCACCGAGAGAGCTAGAAGGAGGATTATGTAGTTCCGCCTCACCAACCATCCCCCATTAAGTCTATGAGCTCAGCGATCCCCTGAATGTTGGCTGAAAATATCCAGTTGGATCCATCCCAGCCGAGCCAAAGGCTTTCTCCGGCTCTCTGCACCTCAAGCCTCCCCACGGGGAGCTTTATGAACGCCTCTCCTGCCACTCCCCTTCCCGGTAGCGTTCCAATAAATAGGGCTCTCCCAAGGTAGTCGGTCAGGGACAGTATCCTTCGCATTATACCAACGGCCGCCTTTTCTTCAAACCATATAAAGACTTCACCTGTTCTGTACTCATGTACGAGCCTGCACTTTCCTCCATCTATACTGAACTCCGTCAAATATCGTTCCTGCCCATCAGTGCCTCCCCCTATGAACTCCTGTGAGAACTTCCCGGGATGGGATGCTCCAATTATCTTCATCCCTGCCATTTTAACCGGGGGATATTTATACCCTCTAATTAAAACACTTATGATGAGACCGTCACTCAGGTTCCAGTCGGTGCTCTACCTGTACCTCCTGTTGCTCATGGGGCTTTCAGCACTGATCCCAGCTTCTTACATCTTGGAGTTAGTTCTGGTGTTCCTCTTTTTCATGGTTTCATCCGGGATGGTCTTCTACTCCCTCCTCATCTTGGCCACCCTTCGTGGCTACCCCTTTTCGCCGATTGATGTCCCAGCAGGATTCTTTGAACCGACAGTATACGTCCTCGTACCCGCCCGCAATGAGGAGGGAGTAATAGAGAGAACAGCTAGGGCAGTCTTGAACCAGGATTACTCCAACCTGAAGCTGTTTCTCATCAACGATAACTCCACGGATGGAACCCTTGAGGTTATGCGGATCTTTCAATCCACTCACCCCGACAGGGTCGTCGTGGTCAACGTCCCACCTCACAGGGGGAGGAGCAAGCCCGGTGCACTGAACTACACTCTTGAACTCATAGAGAGCGCATTCAAACGGCCGGACTACGTTTTCATTCTCGATGCCGACTATCTTCTGTCGCCGGGGGCAGTAAGGACACTCATTGGAATAATAGAAAACGCACCAAGCTATGTTATAGGCATTCAGGGCAACGTTAGACCCAGGAACTGGAACAGGAACTTTATAACCCGCTTCATAACCCTTGAGAGGCTCGTTGGTTTCAATGTTGCTATAGAGGGTGACCTGAAGCTCAACGAGAACGGCAAGTACGGCGGAACCGTGGCCCTGCTCAGGTTCTCTCACCTTATCCGTCTTGGGAAGTTTAACGAGGATTCCGTGACCGAGGATACTGAGCTGTGGGCAAGAGGCCTTATAGAAGGCTACCGTTTTATCTACTACCATGGTGTAATTGGATGGGAGGAGGCGGTTGAGACACTGAGGGACTACATAAAGCAGCGCTCTCGCTGGGCCCAGGGGCACCTGCAGGTGATGCTCGACTACTACTGGCCGGTTTTGAGGAGCTGCTCCAGCCTCGTAGAAGCATTCATAGAGCACTTCTACATGATAAGCTACCTTGTTCCGGTTTTCTGGTTTCTCTCGGTCGTTCTCAACGGCTATCTCGTTCTATCCGGAGGTGTCCCTCTGGCTCTCGCTAGGCCAAGACTCTTCTTAGTGGCCTCGGTACTGGCTTTTCTGGTTTTCTGGTTTTCGGTTGCCTACTCCAACTGGCTGGAAAGACGCAGATTTGGTTTTGGAGTACAATGGTGGTTTGTTCTGGCTTACCCCGTATACTTTCTCGTCTTCGTGCTGGCCGGGGTCGTGTACACAATGAGGGGTCTCCTTCGTCTCTTGGTCGGGAAGCTCCACTGGGAGAAAACGAGGAGGTTTACTTAAATGGATCCTTGAGGGAGAGCCTGTCCACTTGGCCGTTCAGAACCTCGTCGTAGAGCAGTGAGGCAGTTTTAAGGTTCTCCACCAATCCCATGAGGACGTGCTCGAAGATCCCCTTCAGGATAAGAAGAATGGCCAGGACGGCGTAGTCCCCCTTTAGAATGTCCGCTATCACGAAAACGAGACCGACCAACACGTGAAGGATCGCGTATCCCCCCAGAGGGGGTGAGTACGTACTGAAGAAGCGCCAGTACGACGTGAACCTCAGGTGCTTCAGCTCCTCCCTGAGTTCTCCGTACATAAGCGTGGACGTTGTGAAAAACGCGACCGCCGTCAGATAGATGAGAGCAGGGATTAAACTGCCCCTCCTAGTCATTAGGACTGTTAGAATGAGCGAGAGTCCGCCCCCTGCCCACAGAAATGCGGTGTAAGCTTTCATCATAGCGAAGAACCTTCTTCGAATGGGGGGAAAAGTCGTCATGGGCTTCATCTGATCACCCTGAAATCAAGCGCTTTCTCCATGCGCCAGAACCTGCAGAACGAACATACCTCCCCGCTCGACGGCATCCCGCAGACCTCGCACTCCCTCAGCTCCTTTTCCTGGAGCTCGGCCTCGAAGAGGACCTTCTTCCTCAGGTAGCCCTTCACGAAGTTTATCTTGGTTCCGGGCCTCTTCTCCTCCATATCGTTGAGTATGCCCTTGTATTCTATGGTCGGGGCCCCGACGGCGTGAGGGCATTCCTCGATGTGGTACTCTATGCCGTTCGCCAGGGCGTACGCCACAACTTCCCTCTCAGTCAGCTCGTAGAGTGGCTTTACCTTCTTCACGAGCTTTCCGTTGAACTGGCTTGGCGTTACCGGCCCCTGCTTTGCCAGGTACTGCGTGTTCCAGTTCATCAGGTTGGCAAAGATGAAGCTCGCCTCGTCGTCGAGGTTGTGGCCGGTAGCTACCGCGTCGAAGCCGTTGTCGTAGGCGAACTTGTTGAAGATGTAGCGCTTGGTCAAACCGCAGTAAGAGCAGGTTGGCCTTCTCGTCCTCACCTCGCCGATGCCCTTCCCGAGGAGCTCCCTGACGCGGACGATGTGGAGTGGAACTCCCAAAGCCCCGCACTGCCTCTCCGCGTACTCCTCGCTCTTCTCCGAATACTCTCCGATGCCCAAGTTGATGTGGAGGCACTCGATGTCGTAGCCGAGTTTCTTGAGCACAAAGGCTGTAACGGCCGAGTCTTTTCCCCCACTCACCACGACCAGAATCCTCTCGCCCGGTTTTATCAGCTTGTAGCGCTCTATCGTGCGCTTGACCTTCCTCTCGAAGTACTCGATGAAGTGCTCCTCGCAGAGGTACATCTTCGGGTAGTGGAGTTTTATAAACGCCGGCCTCTCGCAGAACCTGCACCTCATGGACATTTCTCTCACCCCCACAGCCCTTGCTTACGCATGTTGGGACTTTTGCCTCAACACGTCGGGGCTTTGTTCCCAACGAGCGCTGGTGGAAACCGTTTAGCTCTTGAACTCGCATCCTTCCGATGGGGTGTCTCTTTATTTGCTTTAAAAGGAAAATGAGATGACGGTTAAAAACTTACTCCCCGAGCGATTCTATAACGTGCCTCCAGTTACCTGGCTTTCTGAAATCCTTCTCCGTGTAGATGCCCTCCTTCTTAAGTATTCCCCTCGCTGCTAGAAGTCCGGTGGCGGCCGCGTTCACTATGTCCCTGCTCAAACCTGCACCGTCGCCGGCAGCGAAGATTCCCTCGATGCTCGTCTCGAGGTTCCCGTCCACCTCGACCTTCATGGCGTAGTACTTGATCTCGGGTGCATAGAGCAGGGTGTGGTCGCTCGCGACGCCCGGAAGAACGCGGTCGAGCTTCTCCAAACCCTCGATGATGTTGGTCACGACTCGGTGGGGCAGGGCCATTGCTATATCTCCCGGTGTAACGTATCTAAGCGTCGGCTCGACGTCGCTCCTTCTTATCCTAGCCCAGGTGCTTCTCCTTCCTCTCCTGAGGTCGCCGAGGCGCTGGATTAATGGCCTTCCCCCGCCTATCGTCGTCGCGAGCTGTGCTATGCTCTTCCCGTAGGCCGTGGTGTCTTCAACCGGCTCAGTCAGCTCGATCCTCGTCAGGAAGGCGAAGTTGGTGTTGTTGCTCTTCTTCTCGTGCATTGAGTGGCCGTTCACCCCGACGTAGCCGTCATAGCGCTCCTCAACCACGAAACCGTTTGGGTTGGTGCAGAAGGTTCTCACGAAGTCGTCGTAGGTGTCGGTGTAGATGTGGAACTTGGGGTCGTGGTTTATGCTCGTTATCGGCTCCATCACTATCACCGGAACCTCGACGCGGACGCCGACATCAATCGGCCCGTGACGGGCTTTAAGCCCTATCCTCCCAGCTACGTCGTGGAACCAGTCTGCCCCTCCCCTTCCTGGGGCGACTATGATGTAGCGGGCGTTGATTGTGAGGACCCCCTCCCCCCTCTTCACCTTCACCCGGTCCGGTCCGAACTCCAGGGCCTTCGTCCAGAGGAGGAACTTGACACCCTTGCTTTCGAGATGCCTTTTTATGTCACCTATGACCTCCGGCGTCCTGTCCGAACCTATATGGCGCTGGATTATGGGGATGAACTTGACTCCTGCCTGCGCCGTCCTCTGCTCCCAGTACCTCACCTGCCCCTGTCTCCCCTTGAAGATGTTCTTTGGTGCTCTGTGCCTGAGAAAAATTTGATCGACCTCCCAGACGAGTTGCCAGGCGTAGTTCTCATCGTCCGTCAGTTCGGTCAGATCGCCACCGATGTCAGGACGAAGGTTTATCGTGCCATCGCTTAGTCCCCCGGCACCGCCGACACCACTCATTATGTGGCAGGGCCGGCACCCGATGCAGTGCCCAAGTTCGTACATCGGGCAGATTCTCTGCTCGATCTCCCCGCCTTCATCTATCACCAGAACACTAAAATCGCTCCTTTCCACGAGTTCGTATGCTGCAAAGAGGCCAGCAGGGCCTGCACCAATAATGACAACGTCGTAGGTTTTTTCCTCATTCGATCCGTGTCCGTTGGAAACCATATTTCCCTTGCCAACTTTTATGGTCTGTCATTTAAAAAGTTTTTGGCAAATTTCTGGTAAACCATAGGAACTGCTGGCAAGAGATTGACCTTAACAAGTCAATATCCGCTGGAGTTGGATGTCGTGTTCTGTACCCCGAAATCCTTAAACGTACCTAAGGCCCATATACTGTACAGGAGGGGTAATGGAGGGGAGATATGCTGTGGCCAAATCCAACAAAGTTAGGATGCTCCACACGAAGAAACGTCTTCTTCAGCTCCGAAAGCGGGAGGAGCTGAGTCACAACATCCGTTACATAGCCAAGGTTCCGGTTCGCATCGTTATGAACCGGGACGTCCTGAAGCTCCATCCCTCTGACTCCCTTTCCAAGCTCGTCCACGAGCTGAGGGGTGAACGGAGCTGTGCCGTCGTTGTCGATGAGGGGAACCGCCTTAAGGGATTCGTTACGATGAAGGACCTGCTTCATTTCTTTCAGCCTCCCAAGAGGTACTCCATAGTCGGTATCAGCATGTTTAAGCAGTACTCGCTGAACCGTGCGTCCCGTGTCGAGGATATAATGGTGAAGCGCCCCATCACGATCTCCATCGAGGAGGGCCTCGGCAAGGCGATAGGCCTTATGATAGAGACAGGAAAGCACCATCTGCCCGTTGTGGACGACGAGGGTAGGGTCCAGGGTATAGTGGAGGTCAGGGACATAATCAGGCTGGTGCGCATTGTATCCTCCTGATGCTTCAGTGAACTGGGGATGGAGGCGGTGGATGTCTTCCTTGAGCTGGCGTTGATACTGGTAATTGCAAAGCTGTTCGGGTACTTAACGGTTCGTCTTGGATTTCCTGCGGCACTCGGCCAGCTGGTTGGCGGGATCATCGTGGGACCATCACTGCTGGATCTGGTGGCTTACGACGAGGGCGTCAAGCTTCTGGCCGACCTCGGGGTCGTCATGTTGCTCTTTCTAGCCGGCCTTGAGACGGATATAGAAGAGTTCAAGCACGTTGGCGTTCCTGCATTTATAGTGGCGTCCATGGGCGTTCTTGTGCCCTTTGTGCTTGGGTATCTTGTTGCCATGGCGTGGGGCTATTCTGATGTCCAGTCTCTATTCCTGGGAGGTGTTTTAACGGCGACCAGCGTTGGTCTGACCACCAGCATCCTTATGGAGATGAAAAAGCTCCGTACCCGCGTTGGAACGACGATTCTGGCTGCCGCCGTCGTTGACGACATCCTGGGAATCGTCGTGCTCACCATCCTCGTTGGGGTAAATACTCGGGGAAGCGTTTACGCCAGGGACCTCCTGATAATTCTTTCTGAAGTTGGGATTTATTTTATCCTGGGCCTTCTTGTGGGGCATCCCGCCGTTAAACGTGCCCTAAAGGCCTCTGAGAAGATAACCCTCCCTGAAACGGTCACCGCGATGGCCATAGCGATAATGCTCATATTCGCGTACCTGGCGGAGCGTTTTCAGATAGCGGGCATAACCGGTGCCTACCTCGCCGGTATACTGGTGGCTGGAACGGATGAGGCCAAAAAGGTCACGAACAAGACGATGACGATTGGGTACTCCCTCTTCATTCCGATATTCCTCGTCAGCATAGGTGTTGAGAGCAACGTGAGGGTTCTGGCCCATGCCGGCAGCTTTGCTCTGGTCTACGCACTGCTCGCTGTGGCTGGCAAGGTCTTTGGCTGTGGTTTCGGGGCTTTCGTTTCAAAGTTCAAACCCGTTGAGTCTTTTCAGGTCGGTATCGGGATGATCCCGCGGATGGAGATCGCCCTCATCATGGCAAACGTTGCGCTCGACGAGGGCGTCTTCACAAGCGGTCTGTTCTCCATCCCCGTCACCATGGTTCTGGTGACCACCATAGTAACGCCGTTCCTTTTGAAGTGGGCGTTTTCCAGGGAATGACGCAGGAACCTGGGGGCTCCTACCGCGTGTGAGCCCCGCATAGGTTTATAAGCTCCCCTCCCTAGGTCCAGACATGCCGGATGTAAACGGGCTTCTGAGTGCCGCCCTCTTAATGCTCATAATGATAGATCCGAGCGACAAGATACTGCTGGTGAGCTTCCTTCGTGAGGACTTCAGGATAGAGGACATAAGAGCACTCATCCTGCGTGCCAATCTCATAGGGTTCCTCTTGCTGGCGAGCTTCGCGGTTGCCGGTCAGATAATCCTTCAGGAGATATTTCACATCGATATAAACGCCCTCCGCGTCGCCGGAGGCTTTGTTCTCTTCAAAATAGGTCTGGAGGCTCTGGAAAGCGGGGGAATGTTCACCCTCAAGAGGGAGAAGAACATCCTCGCTCTGGCGGCGGTTCCGGTCGCCATGCCCCTCATAGCAGGCCCTGCTGCGATAACCGCGGTGATAACCCTGACCGCGGAGCAGGGATACCTGGTTTCCCTATCGGCGACGGCCTTGGCGATAGGTCTTGTGGCACTCTCGATGTTCGTGGCGCTCTACCTCATGAAATCTGTCAACAGAACCTTCCTCAGTGTCACGATAAGGATAATAGGCCTGTTCATAATGGCGATTGGGGCGCAGATGATGGTGCAGGGTGTAGTCGGCATCTACCTCCTCATGACATCCGCCGGTTAGTTGCCACATCGCCAATTCCGGCTGGGCTAAACTTTTAACCCCTTCCACTTTCCCAGGAAAGGAGGGCTGAAAATGAAAGTTAAACTTGAGAGGGTTAAGGGAACGCGAGATTTGCTCCCCGAGGAAATGGCCAGGAGGAGATGGGTATTTGAGAGAATCCGCGAGGTCTTCGAACGCTATAACTTTCACGAGGTTCTCACTCCGACCTTTGAGTACACAACCCTCTTCCAGCTGAGGAGCGGCGAGGAAGTTGTCGAACAGCTCTACGCCTTCGACGACAAGGGCGGGCGGAACCTCTCGCTCAGACCCGATATGACGTCCAGCGTCGCGAGGCTCTACGTGAACGGCTTCCAGAACGCTCCGAAGCCCGTTAAATGGTACTACCTGGCCAACATGTTCCGCTATGAGGAACCGCAGAGCGGCCGTTACCGCGAGTTCTGGCAGGCAGGAGTGGAGCTTATAGGAAGCGATAAAGTTGAGGCGGACGCGGAGGTCATAGCGCTCTTCGTTGAGAGCTACCTCGCGACGGGCCTTGCGGACTTCACCGTGAACATAGGCGACCGCGTTCTCCTCGATGAGTTCGCAAAGATGCTTGGCGTTGAGGACGACGTGGGCCTGATGAGGCTCATAGACAAGAAGGACAAGATGAGCAGGGAGGACTTCGTTGGGGCATTGAATGAGTTTGGGCTTGACGATGATGGAGTTGAGAAGGTTCTCTCGCTGATCGAGATCAAGGGGAAGCCGGATGAGGCCCTTCCAAAGGCGGAGGAGCTTTTCACGAGCGAGAAAGCTGGGGATGAAATCAAGAGGCTTTACGGGTTAATTGATCTCTTGGAGGCATACGGCGTGAAAGAGAAGATCCTCATAGACCTCGGCATAGCGAGGGGCTTCGACTACTACACGAGCATAGTCTTCGAGGCCATCGCTCCCAACGACATCGGCATTGGCTCAATAGGCGGTGGCGGAAGGTACGACAACCTAATAGGGGTCTTCGGTGGAAAACCAACTCCCGCGACCGGCTTTGCTATAGGCGTCGAGAGGCTGATTCCAATCCTCGAGTGGGAGGGCCTCGTCCCCGAGCCGAAGCTGAGACCGGATGTCTACGTAATTCCGATCGGAAAGGAGCCGGAGCTCAAAAGGACCGCCGTAGAGATAACCTCTTCCCTCAGAAGGGCCCGAGTTAAGGCCGATTACGAGCTGACCGGAAGGAAGCTGAGGAAGGCCCTCGACTACGCTGGAAAGCTTGGCGTCCCCTACGTCGTCCTCGTTGGGGAGAGGGACCTGGCGGATGGCAAGGTGACGGTAAGGGACATGGAGAGCGGCGAGCAGAGAGCTGTGGAAAAGGGGAGGGTTGTTGGAGTTCTCTCCGAGTCTTTGAGGGTCTGACTACCTTTTCACCTCCAACTTGAACTCCTTCGCCTTCTTTCTCACCCTCCACTCCTCGAAGCGGCGGACGAAGGGGCAACGGGAGCGCCACCTGAGATACGCGTTCCTCAACCATTTCACGTGATCACCCCGATCCCAAATGGTCATCGCTGACCGTCTGGATCCTCTGACCTCCTGCTGAAAAAGATGTCGCCTGGATCCTCTGACCTCCTGCTGAAAAAGATGTCGCCTGGCTGCTTGAGGGAACAGACCAATGCCAAAAAAGAGAAAATATGGGGTTAATGATTAATCGACCCAGTGGTGGTTCTCGTAAACCGCAACATCCGGCCCACTGATCGGGTACGCCGTGACCACCTCATAGTACACGTACCCGCTGTAGTACTCCTTCTCCAGGACGACCTTCATCTCACTTATTCCATAGTCACTGTACTGGTAGTAGGGTAGGCGATAAGTTATGACCGCCTTTGAACCGTCGAAGTAAACGTTACCGTATTCTATGGTTTCCTCTATTAAATAGACGATGTCGTAGCCGTCCATGGTCTCCGGTAGTTCCCTTCCATCGATGTACTGTCCCAGGGGGTAGAAGGTGGTCTTCTCTTTGTAGTCCATTTCGTAACCCAGAACGTGTCTGTACCAGATGTGCTCCTGGGCCCAGTCTGGAAAGTAGACGCCGTGCCCGTAGAAAGTTGCGTCGAAGTAGTACGTGGCGGCGTACGTGAACTGCCCGTAGTCCGTGCTCAGGGATGCCGCCCCTACCCCCGGAAGATGGGAGATAGAAAGCACCATCAGCCCGAGGAACAGGGAAACAATGTATTTTATCCTGCTTCTCATGGATAGCACCGTACATCATAGTCCTCTGATTCTTAAAGGTTTCGCCGGATCCAGCGATGGTGTCGGAGGATGTAGGGCGCCCGGAGGGAACGACTGGGATTTCAGTGCCACGTCACAACCCTGTGGGTGACCCTTCCAGCCAGCGCGTCCTTCAGGGCGGTTTCCATGACTTCCAGGCCCCTCTCCGCGAGTTCCTTTGTTATAACGAGCGGCGGCGTTATCCTGATGACGTTCCCGAACATCCCATAGCTCGGTAGGATGAGGCCCAGCTCGAAGGCGCGCCAGCATATCTTTCCTGTCAGCTCCGGGTCCGGCTTTCCGTCAGGCTTGACTATCTCTGCCCCTATCATCAACCCCCTTCCGCGGACGTCGCCTATTACATCGTAATCCTCCTGCATCTCCCTCAGGCGTTTCTGGATGAATTCTCCAACCTTCAGAGCGTTTTCAAGGAGGTTTTCCTCTTCTATTATCTTCAGTGTAGCATAGGCGGCGGCAGAAACAACAGGGTTTGCCGCCGGCGTGAGGAGTGCCGAGCCGCTCGTAAGCCCTTCCATCAGTTTTCCTCTCCCGATGACGCCGCTGAGCCCCATGCCGCTGGCCACGCCCTTTCCAAAAGCCAGCAGGTCCGGTTTAATCCCGAACCACTCGCTCGCGAACCACTTTCCGGTTCTTCCGATTCCGGTCTGCACCTCGTCCATGGCCAGAAGGATTCCATGCTCGTCAAGGAGACCCTTCAGCCCGATGAAGAAGTTTTCGGGGGGCACGACTATTCCCGCATCCCCCTGTATCGGTTCGGCTATGAGAACGGCCGTCTCATCTGGGGGAACCACATGGGCAAAGAGGTAACTCTTAAGGTAGTCGAGGAAGCGGTTTATCAGCTCGTCGGGCTCTTCGTAGCCGTCTACCCCCCAGACGTTCCGGTAGGGGTTGGGATAGGGCACCCAGACTACGTTTGGGACGAGCGGTGAGAATCCCCTCTTCTGGGAGCTCTGAAATGCCGCTATCGATGTTGCCCCATAGGTCTGCCCGTGGTAGGCGCCTATGAAGGCTATTATCCGGGGCCTTCTTGTGGCGAAGCGGACCACTTTCATGGTCACATCCAGTGCATCGCTTCCGCTCAGGCCAAAGAGGACTTTTGGGCTATCGACCGGGGCCTTCCCAGCTAGGATCTCCGCCACCTCTATGGCCCGCTCGCTGTAAGTGTAACCCATCATTGAGTGCTGTATCCTTCCGACCTGGTCCTGTACCTCCTTCACAAGCCTTGGATGGGCGTAACCGGTGGAAGCGGCGGCGGCCCCGGCCAGAAAGTCGATGAACGCGTTACCATCCACGTCCTCAATGATAGCCCCATGTCCCTTTTCCGGAACGAGCGGGAAGAGCTTCACCCCCAGACCCGGGGAGACGACACGTCTTTCTCTCTCTATAAGCTCCCGAGCCTTTGGGCCGGGAGGTTCAACGATTATTTTTGGATAATCAGAAATCATTCTCATCGCCTCGGACGCATAAAAATGAAAAACGAAAGGTTATGGGTTGGCGGCTATAAACTCTCTCGTGAACTTCTTGATCACAGGGTACAACAGCACCAGTCCGAGCAGGTTTGGTATCGCCATCAGACCGTTCATCATGTCCGAGAACGTCCAAACGCTCTCCAGACCACCAACTGCGCCTATATAGATGAAGATAACCCAGAAGATGTTGTAGCCCAGGTGAAGCTTCGGGTATATCTTCGCGAACTTCTCCGGGTCCCTCGTGATCCACTTGGTCAGGTACATTATGTTCTGTCTTCCATAGTAGTTCCACGTTATAACCGTCGAATACGCGAAGAATATGACACCAATGACGACCATCACCGCACCAACGTGTCCGAACGCCCTTGAAAATGCATCCTGTGTCAGGGCGGTGCTCGTCTTCCCTGATGTCCAGGCCCCCGTGGCGACTATCGAGATCCCGGTCAGCGAACAGATTATGAGGGTATCGATCAGCGGACCAAGCATTGTGACGTGACCTTGTCTTGACGGGTTGTCCGTTCTGGCGGCTGAGTGTGCCATTGTTGCGGTTCCGAGACCAGCCTCGTTCGAGAACAGGCCCCTGGCAACACCCCATCTTATGACAGTTCCTATGGCGCCACCGGCAACGGCCTTTCCCGTGAATGCGTCCTTGAATATCAGCCCTATGGCGTGGGGTAGCTGACCTGCGAACTTGATCCATACCCATATGGCGAATATGAAGTACACCACCGCCATGAAGGGAACGAAGTACCCAGTGAACTCACCGATTCTCTTGATCCCCCCTATGGTGACCAGGAACGTTAGTATCGCAAACGCGATTCCTGTCACCCAGAACGGCACGTGGAACGCCACCTTCATACCCAGGGCCAGGGAGTTTGACTGTGTCATGTTTCCAATTCCAAAGGCAGCAATAGCAGCAAAGGTCGAGAACAGTATTGCGAGGACCTTTCCCAGCGATGGCATGGCGTGCCCCTTACGAGGTAGTACGCCAACACCAGGAACAGGATCGTTATGATCCATGCCCCGATCATTGCCCCGCCGCTGAGCCTCATGGCATCCATTCCAACGAACGCCGCGAATATCAGCACGAATATCGTGGCCAAGTACCGCGCCCCTGCGGGTATCTTTATCTCCGCGAGGCCCTTCTCCAGGGCGTTGAACGTGCCGCCTATCATGGTTCCATCGGGGAGCTTGTCCCTGAACGCAACACCCAGGAGCCCCTCGTGGCCATACCGAACAGGGCGGTCATCCACATCCAAAACAGAGCACCAGGACCGCCATGGTAGATGGCCGTTGCCACACCGGCTATGTTACCTATCCCAACGGTTCCAGAGAGGGTTGCCATCAACGCCTAGAACGGGCTGATGTCGCCCTCGCCTCGTCTCTTTCTTCCTTACCAAAAGTGTACCTAAGGGCCCAGCCAAGGCGAGTGACCTGGATTCCCCTGAGCAGGATAGTCAAAAAAATCCCCGTGCCCAGAAGCAGGATCATTATTGGGGGACCCCAGACCAGCCCGTCCAGCCAGTTAATAAAGCTCATCACTCCCATGTACACACCCCCTTCCGGTCCAGGTTCGCTGCGATACTGAACGACAAAAAAATGGTTTATTGATGTGGTGCTGTACCTTTATAAAGTGGCATTATATACTCCAAAATATTTAAACCTTTGGTTGATATAATAGTGATTTTACCCGTATAATCTTGCTATATATCCATACCCGGAGGGATAAGCATAAAAACCTCGAAGGGGACTACCTGAGGGATGATGAGTCTGGAGCCCCCTGATCTGTGAAGAAAAGTCTACGGGGCTGACCGCCGTGATAAAGAACCGCCTTTGCAGGGAGTACCTCATGGAGATAGACAGGCTTGAGCGTTCGATGGTTGAGCTGGAAGAGCAGATAACCGAACTCAAGATGCAACTACAGCTTAAGGTAGATGAGGCCAACAGGCTCGCCATAGAGAACACAAGCCTGAGGCACAGGATCGAGATGATGGAGCGGCGCGAGAAACGGCTGGCTGAGTTCCTCCGGAAGTTGAAGATCCCCTTGATATACATCGACGAGGAGAGCTTTGAGGATGTTGACGTCGACCTCGGTCCAGATTCGAGGGAATGAGAAAACCTTAATAGCCCAACTTCCTTTTCTACTTCAGTTTAAGAGGTGAGGCTAATGAGCATGGACATGACCACGAGGATGTTTAAGGAAGAGGGGTGGATAAGGAAGCAGTGCCCCAAGTGTGGCAAGTTCTTCTGGACGCTCGATCCCGACAGGAAGACCTGCGGTGACCCGCCGTGTGATGAGTACTCATTCATAGGAAAGCCGGGAATACCGAGGAAGTACACCTTGGAGGAGATGCGTGAGAAGTTCCTGAGCTTCTTCGAGAAGCACGGCCACGGGAGGGTGAAGCGCTTCCCGGTTCTTCCCCGCTGGCGCGATGATGTTCTCCTCGTTGGAGCCTCCATCATGGATTTCCAGCCGTGGGTCATCAGCGGCGAGGCCGACCCGCCGGCCAATCCCCTCACGATAAGCCAGCCCTCGATAAGGTTCACCGACATAGACAACGTCGGAATCACGGGCAGACACTTCACGATATTCGAGATGATGGCGCACCACGCCTTCAACTACCCGGAGAAGCCGATTTACTGGATGGACGAGACGGTTGAGCTCGCCTTCGAGTTCTTCACGAAAGAACTCAAGATGAAACCGGAGGACATAACCTTCAAGGAGAACCCCTGGGCCGGTGGAGGAAACGCCGGGCCGGCCTTCGAGGTGCTCTACCGTGGTCTTGAGGTTGCCACGCTCGTCTTCATGCAGTACAAGAAGGCCCCCGAGAACGCCGACCCAAGCCAGGTCGTCGAGATAAAGGGTGACTACTACGTCCCGATGGAGACGAGGGTTGTCGATACCGGCTACGGCCTTGAGAGGCTCGTCTGGATGAGCCACGGTACTCCAACGGCCTACGACGCCGTCCTCGGCTACGTCGTCGAGCCCCTGAAGCGGATGGCGGGAATAGAGGAGATCGACGGGAGAATCCTTATGGAGAACTCCAGATTAGCGGGTATGTTCGACATCGAGGACATGGGAGACCTGAGGTACCTCCGCGAGCAGGTGGCGGGGAAGGTTGGCATAAGCATCGCGGAGCTTGAAACGGCTGTGAGACCCTATGAATTGATCTACGCGGTAGCAGACCACACTAAGACCCTGACGTTCATGCTGGCCGACGGCGTTATCCCCTCCAACGTCAAGGCAGGTTACCTGGCAAGGCTCCTCATAAGGAAGAGCATAAGACACCTCCGCGAGCTCGGTCTGGAAATACCGCTGGCTGAAATTGTCGCCATGCACATCAAGGAGCTCTCGCCGACATATCCCGAGTTCAAGGAGATGGAAGATGTCATCCTGGATATAATAAACGTCGAGGAGAAGCGTTACCAGGAAACGCTCAGGCGTGGAAGCGACCTCGTGAAGAGGGAAATAGTGAAACTCAAGAAGGCAGGGAAGGAGGAAATCCCCCTCGAAAAGCTGATACTCTTCTATGAGAGCCATGGCCTAACTCCAGAGATAGTGGCCGAAGTGGCGCGAAAGGAAGGTATCAAGGTTGAGATCCCGGACAACTTCTACACCTTAATTGCGGAGAAAGCAGGGAAGGCTGAGAAGAAGGCGGCTGGCGAATACGCCGTTGACTTCGAGCTCGTCAAGGGACTGCCGAACACGAGGACGCTCTACTACGAGGACCCCTTCATGAAGGAGTTTAACGCGGAAGTTCTCAAAGTTATAGACGACTGGGTAATCTTGGATAGGACTGCCTTTTACCCCGAGGGCGGTGGCCAGCCCTACGACCTCGGCGAGCTGGACGGTGTGAGGGTTCTGGACGTCCAGAAGGTTGGAAAGGTAATCCTCCACCGCGTTGATAACTCCGAAGGCTTCAAGGAAGGTCAGACCGTCCACGGGAAGATCGACTGGGACAGGAGAATCCAGCACATGCGCCACCACACCGGAACCCACGTCCTCATGGGGGCCCTCGTAAGGGTTCTCGGAAAGCACGTCTGGCAGGCTGGAAGCCAGCTCCATAGCGACTGGGCAAGGCTTGACATAAGCCATTACAAGCGCATAACCGAGGAGGAGCTCAGAGAAATCGAGCGCCTCGCGAATCGCGTCGTCATGGAGAACAGAAAGGTAACCTGGGAGTGGCTGCCGAGAACCGAGGCTGAGATGAAGTACGGCTTCAGGCTTTACCAGGGCGGTGTCGTCCCCGGAAGGGTCATCAGGGTGCTCAACATCAAGGACTGGGACGTCCAGGCCTGCGGTGGAACGCATCTACCTAACACCGGGCTCATAGGCCCTATTAAGATTCTCAGGACCGAGCGCATACAGGACGGTGTCGAGAGGATAATCTTTGCGGCGGGAGAGGCCGCGGTTGACTGGATGCAGGAGACTGAGAGACTTCTCAAGAGAACCGCCGAAATCTTCCGCGTTCCTCCGGAGAATGTTCCTGAAACCGCCGAGAGGTTCTTCAACGAGTGGAAGGAGGCAAGAAAGGAGGTCGAGAAGCTCAGAAAGGAGCTGGCGAAGCTACTCGTCTACGAGCTTGAGGGCAAAGCTGAGAAAATCGGCGAGGTGGAGTTCATAGGGGCCCTCGTTGAGGGCGCGATGGACGATCTCCGCGAGGCCACCAACAAGCTCAGAAAGGTGAACAGAGTGGTTGTCCTCATCAGCAGGGAGGGCCACTTCGTCGTTGCCGTTGGTGATGACCTCGACCTTAAAGCTGGCGAGCTGGCCAGAGTAATAACCTCCGTTGCAGGCGGTGGTGGCGGCGGAAGGGAGGAGCTCGCCCAGGGCAGGATAAAGAACCCGCTGAAGGCGGAGGATGCGATAGAGGAGGTTAAGAAGAGGCTTGGCTGAGCTTTTTTACTCTTCTCTTGATTCAATCCCCTGAGGTGTCCTCAATCAAGGTCAAAACCTTAACCCGGGAAATAGCCTCCTTGGCGGGAGAGCTTGGACTCAAAGCCGTTCCCGAGTACAGAACGCCCGACGGCACGAGGATAGACGTGGCGATTCTGAATGACGGACAAAAGCTCCTCGCCATCGAGCTTGAGGCTTCCTTCAAGTGGTTCCCCCAGAGGGTCCTCTACGACGTAGTTAAAGCCCATCGCGCCGGCTTCCCAGAGCTGTGGGTAATCACGCCCTTCAGGACCAGTCCCGGCTGGGTAGAGGGCTATGCCAAAGAGGTCGGGCTCAAATTGGAAATAAAAAGTGATAAATCCCTAATCGACAAACTCAGAGCCCGGTTGGCTCGTCTATGAAGAAAACGTTCACCCCAAACTTTTCTTTCACGACCTCCATCAGTGCCTTAACTCCGAGTGTCTCGGTCTTGTAGTGGCCAGCAACGAGAACGCTCTGGGGCAGGTCGATGGCCGTTAGATAATCCGCGTGGGTGAACTCTCCAGTTATAAGGAGGTCGATGTCCTTTCTGTGGGCTTCTTCCAAAGCGAAAGCCCCTGCCCCACTTATTGCCCCAACGGTTTTAATTTTGCGCTTCCCGAACTCGTAGGTTTTAACGGTTGTATCGAGCTTTTCAGCTATTACCTGGGCGACTTTCTCTATCGGTTGCGGCTCCTCGAACTCTCCATAGAAGCCTATGCTTAAGCCTCTGTAGTCTCCAAAGGGTCCCTTTGGCTCGAGTCCTAGGAGCTTCAAAAGCCCGACGTTGTTTCCTACCTCTGGGTGGGCGTCGAGGGGCAAGTGGGCAGCGTAGAGGTTTATTCCACCCTCCATGAGGGCCTTCAGCCGTTTGTAGTGTATCCCGGTGATGTATCCAAGGCCGCCCCATATCATGCCGTGGTGGACCATCAGCATGTCGGCTTTTCCCTTAACGGCCCGCTCTATGGTTCTCAGCGTTGTATCAACCGCAAAGGCAACCCTCTCAACTTTCCCCCTCCCCTCCACCTGGAGGCCGTTGCTCGATTTGTCGGGAAAAGCCGAGATGTTGAGATACTCGTCGAGAAAGGCAACGAGCTCGTCGCGGTTCATTCTCTCACCCCATATTCATTTGGTGAATTATTCACTAACTGAATATGTCCGGCAAACCCTTTTAAAACCGAGCCTCAACTCCAGCCGAGAGGTGTTGAGATGGGTGAGGGTGAGTTTAGGAAGGCCGTTGAGGAGCTCGCGAGGGCCGTCATGAAGGGCGAGATAAAGAGCCGTGAGGAGCTCAACAGGTACAAGATAGCCGTATCCAGGAAGTATCATCTCTCAAAGATTCCCGGTAACTCGGACATCCTCAAGGCCATCCCTGAGGAGAGAAGGGAAGAGTTCAGGGAACTGCTCAAAAGGAAGCCCGCTCGTACAATAAGCGGCGTGGCAGTCGTGGCTATGATGACCAAGCCCTTCCCGTGCCCACACGGGCGTTGCATATACTGCCCCGGCGGGCCGAGCGTTGGCTCTCCGCAGAGCTACACTGGGAGGGAGCCCTCAGCTTTGAGGGCCGTTCAGAGCGCCTATCATCCCTACATCATCATGATGCGTCGCCTTAAACAGCTCACCGACATAGGGCACGACGTCGACAAGGTCGAGGTCATCATCCAGGGAGGTACTTTTCCAGCGGTTGATCTCGACTACCAGGAGTGGTTCGTTAAAGAGGCATTCAAAGCGATGAACGACTTCCTGCACTTCAGGGATATAAAAAACCTCGATGAGAAGCTCGTCAGGCTAATTGTTAAGGGAGATGAGTCCGTCTTTGATGAGGACCCGAAGTTTAAGGAAGCATGGGAGAAAACCCACTCAAAGCCCTACTACTACCTCGAAGACGAGCAGAGGAAGAACGAGAGGGCCAAGGTCAGGATGGTCGGCTTGACCATCGAAACCCGTCCGGACTGGGCCTTTGAGAGGCAAATAGACAGAATGCTGAAGCTCGGAACAACGAGGGTCGAGCTCGGCGTCCAGACGATATTCAACTTCATCCACGAGCGGACTAAAAGGGGTCACGGCGTTGAGGAAATCGTTAAGGCCACCCAGCTCCTCCGCGACGCTGGCCTTAAAATCAACTACCACATAATGCCCGGTTTACCTGGTAGTAACTTCGAGCGCGACCTCTACACTTTTCAGGCTATCTTCGAGGATCCCCGCTTCAGACCGGACATGTTGAAGGTGTACCCCACCTTAGTTACCGCCGATGCACCGCTCTATCGCTGGTGGAAGGAGGGTAAATACCGGCCATACCACACGGAAGAAGTCGTTGAGCTTCTGGTTGAGGCATACAGGCTCTTTCCCAAGTGGGTTCGCGTTATGAGGATTCAGCGCGATATTCCAGTTCAGCTCATCGTTGACGGCGTCAAGCACTCCAATTTGGGTCAGTTGGTCTTCAACGAGCTGGTTAAGAGGGGCATAAAACCGAGGGAGATTCGCTTTAGGGAAGTCGGTCACATGATGGAGAAGTTTGGAATCCAGCCCGAAACCGAGCACATCAAACTGCTCCGTGAAGACTACGATGCATCGGGCGGAAGGGAGATATTCCTCAGCTTTGAGGACACAAAGAACGACATCCTCATCGGCTTCCTCCGCCTCAGAATTCCGAGCGAAGAGGCCCACCGGAGGGAGATAAACTGCTGTCCCTCAGCCATAGTCAGGGAGCTCCACGTTTACGGCCCGCTCGTGCCAATAGGTGGAAAGCCGAAGTACGAGTGGCAGCACCGGGGCTACGGCAGGGAGCTGTTGGTGGAGGCCGAGAGGATAGCGAGAGAGGAGTTCGACGTCAGGAAAATACTTGTTATCAGCGGTGTCGGCGTGAGGGCTTATTACCGGAAGTTCGGCTACCGTAAAAACGGCCCCTATGTGGCAAAGAGGCTCGATAGGGGCTACGCGGACCTTGAGAAGGAGTCCACTTCAATGGACACCTGAACACGTGAGGTGACCCCATGCGCTTCAAACCCAGGCCCTTCCGGGAACCGGTGTCCTTCAGGTGTCTCTACTGCCTCGACTGCTGCAGAGGGAGGCACGTGTATCTGACGCTGAAGGACATTGAGGAGATAGCGAAGACCGGCCATGACCCCCAGGATTTCGTAACGTTCTCGGTTGAGGGAAATAGGATACGCTTCGTTCTCAGCGTTAGGGAGTGGGATTTGGGCTGCATTTTCCACGACCCGGAGACCGGGAGGTGTCGGGTACACGACGCCAACCCCATAATCTGCCGTATCTATCCATTCATGGTCTCCCGCAAGCCCCTCGGCGTTGAGGGAGAAAAGCCGTTTCACTACAAAGGCCAAGAACTGTGGCTCTATTACGATGAGGGCTGCCCGGGAATAAACGCGGAGGGGTCGGACACGACGATAACTCCTGAGGAGATAGCGGAGCTCGGCCTTGGGTTCGAGATGGAGTTCGAGCGTACTGATATGGACGGCTTTGTGAAGTTGCTCGATGGGCTTGACGACTAACCTTTTAAGCTCGGTACCGGGGCTGGAATCATGGAGCGAGAACTTCGCTATCGGCGTGCCTCATCCTGGGAGTACGATCTAATCCTCCGCGAGACAGAGAAGTACGGCGAGCTTAGGCACAGCTTTTTTGCCGTGATTGAGGGGAAGTTCCGCGACGTTTACGCCGTGAACGAAGCTGTCTGGGAGAAGGTAGAAAACCTCAAGCTTAAGCCCTACGCCTACGGGACCTTCGTGGGCACGATAAAGGTGGATAAAAACCTGGTCGAGAAGTTCTATCCCAACGTTGAGTTCTTCTACTTCGTTGAAATCGACAGGAACTACGCCGTTCTAACGCCGAAGGCGGGCTTCCTCTTCACCACCGGAAAGGACGTGCCGAGGAGCGGCGTGAGAAAATACAGCTGGCAGGGGACGAAGAAATTAGTAATCTACGATGAGAACGGGATAATCCTCGGCATAGGGCGGATAAACCCCAAAAGTGGGAAAAAGTTCATTCTGAACGTTACTGACATCGGTGAGCCAATACGGCGGAAGCGCTGATTGAATAGTGCTGGATAAAGGGGTAGAAAAGTTGGGTAACCTTTTAGCCTTTTCCGTTTCTTCTGAGGGCCTCTTCCCAGGTCATTATCATATGTGTATATGTGTCGTCGTCCTCGTATATGCCGCGCTTTATCTCGGAGACGTGGGCGTACTTCGCCTTTATTTTATCCAGGATGTAATCAACGGCGGTCTCCGGATCGGGCCGCGTACCGCAGGTGTATACGTCTATTGCGGCGTAGCCCTCCTCCGGCCAGGTGTGGATTGAGAGGTGGCTCTCTGCGACGACCACCATCCCGCTGACACCGGTAGGGGAGAATCTGAAGAAGTGGGTCATCTTAACCTCCATCTTACCGACCTTGGCCGCCTCTAGGAAGACCTCTCTAAGCTTTTTAGCGTCAGCCAGTATCTCAGGATCGCAGCCGGCGGCCTCAACAACGTAGTGAAATCCGATCGTCCCTATCTCGCCCATGGTTCTCACCCCTGTCCCACTATATCGTTCCCTTTTTAAAGTTAAGCCCGGAAGCTAAGAGCTGTGGTGCGGTCTTTTTAGTGTTAAGCGGTTTTAATCTGCCTGTGAATACATAAAGCTGGCATTTAGCCACGGTTTTTATCATGGGCTGCCGAGCGTTAGCTAGGACATTTTTCCAGCGTTTCTGTCCTCCTTTACTTTTATTCAAGGTTGCGATTTCCTGTACGTCCCTGAACATCCAGAACCATTAATCTTAAAACTCATGGGTCATACTAACGACAAGTTTTGCAAAAAGTCTCGGAAGGGGTGAAAGAATGGCGAAGTCTAAAACCAAAAAGGCGCCTCAGCCCTCCGCGGGTGAGGCTGTTCGACTGAAGAAGCGGGAGAAGCTCAGGTTCCTCTCTAAGATGGGGTATAAAAAAATGATACTTTATCCACTGGCAGTTTTTGTTATTGCCGTCCTTATCCTGGCGGTTCACTTCCCAACCCTTGGAATAGACCTTAAGGGTGGAGTTGTGGTAACCGCAACGGGGATAACCGCAAACCCCGACAATCTGGCCAAGTACATCCACGACCAGACCGGTGTAAACGTGAACGTTGAAAGCTTCACGGGACTTGGAGGCAGCGGTGTAAGGGTGTACGCCCCGGCCGGCACCGACCCGGGGGTGATCATCAGCGCACTGGAAAAGAGGTACCCAAACGCCCAGTACCAGCACAGCGATGTCTCGGCAACCTTTGGTAAACTTGCGCAGAAGCAGGGCATCAAGGCCATAGTTCTGGCGTTTATAGGAATGGCTGCGGTGGTTTTCCTGTTCTTCCGGAACCCGGTCTCATCAACGGCAATAGTATTCTCGGCCTTCTCAGATATGGTCATAGCGGTCGCCACGATGGGGCTGTTCGGAATACAGCTCACAACCGCAACCATAGCGGCCCTTCTGATGCTCATAGGTTATACTGTTGACAGCAACATCCTCCTCACAACGAGGGTTCTCCGCAGGAAGGAAACGGACGTGGAGAGCGCGTACCTTTCGGCGGTTTCAACCGGCTTCACCATGAGCACCACAACCCTGGTGGCCCTGATAGTCCTGCGACTTGTCTCGACATCGGAGGTCATCGACAACATAGCGGTGGTTCTCATCTTCGGTCTCCTCGCGGACTTCATGAACACGTGGATCTTCAACGCGGGCGTTCTCCAGTGGTACCTGGCCAGAAACACCGGAGGTGGTAGGGCATGAAACGCAGAACCAAGAAGCTTCTTCACAACTGGAGGATACTCCTGCTTATCATCGTGCTCGTGGGGGCGATAGCCACCCTTGCGGTTAGGCCCCTCACTTACGGTATAGACATAAGCGGTGGCGTTGCCATAGTGGCCCAGACCGAGCATCCCGTTGACAAGGGCACCATGGACACCGTTGTTCACTCACTGCAGAACAGACTCAACACCTTTGGACTGCGCGACATCAGCGTGGAAGCCCAGGGCGGTGGAGGCGGCAGCTATCAGATAGTGCTGGTGAAGGTCGCCAACGTCTCCAGTGAGGCTGAGGTGAAGGCCCTCAAGGACGTTATACAGAGCCAGGGTGTCTTCTACATGGAGTTTGATGGGACCGTCTTTGGAACGGGTAAGGACGTCGAGTACGTTGGGTATTACAAGCTGGAACCGGCTGGAAACGGCGTCCGCTGGAACGTACCGTTTAGGATATCAAAGAGCGCCGCCAGCAAGTTTGCAAAGCTCGCCAAGGGCAAGCCCAACTGGCCGGTGGACATGTACCTCGATCCCCCGGTCAACGCGCTCCTCGTGGTTCCCCAGAGCGTGTACAAACTCATGAACAGCTCGACCTTCAACTCCCAGGCGCCTCAGGCACCCACCCTCCTTCAGAGGATCTCCTCTGCGTTCAACACCACAACCATTGCCTACGCAAACCAGACTGCTGCGGAGATAGCCAAGCTCGCCAAGGGCAAGGATAAGGTTGTTCTCGTCGGCGTCGGCGAGAACTTGGTGAAACCCCTGAAGGCCATGAACATAACGACCAGGTACATTGAGCGCGGTGTCGGAGAGACCGACAATCAGCTCATCATCCGCACCCTGGGACTCTACGGCCCTTACGCGGTGGATCCCGATCTCGCCCAGGGGATTCCTCACCAGGACGTTCAGATCACGGGAACCGCCGCGAACAGGGTGGCCGCTGAGCAGGAGGCCAACACCGTCTACACCGTCCTTAAGAGCGGTTCGCTACCGGTTAAGCTCAACGTTATAGGAACCGAGTTCATATCACCCAGGTTGGGGGAGAACTTCAAGAAGCAGGCCGCCTATGCCGGATTGGGCGCCCTGATAGCCGTCCTTTTGGTGGTCTACCTCCACTACAGGAGATGGAAGATAGCCATTCCAATAGCATCCACAAGCCTCTTTGAGGTCACGATAATACTCGGTGTCGCAGCGCTCATCAAATGGAACCTTGACCTTCCGAGTATAGCAGGTATCATCGCGGCCATAGGTACGGGCGTTGACCAGCAGGTCGTTATAACGGACGAGCTCCTTGGTGGGATGGGCCAGAGCAGGATCAGCAGAAGGTCGAGTCTCCTGAAGAGGATGGGACGTGCGTTCTTCATCATCCTGGCCTCCGCAACGACCACCATAGTGGCTATGGCGTTCCTGCTGTTCTACTTCGTGGGAACGCTTAAGGGCTTTGCCTTCACCACGATACTTGGGGTGCTCATCGGGGTTCTCATAACGAGACCCGCGTACGCCGAGATAGCCAAATACCTGCTCGGTGAGGACTGATGTTCGTCGTGATAATGGGCGCCGGTAGGGTCGGCTACCTCGTGGCCAAGATGCTGGAGCAGGACGGCCACGACGTCACCATAGTTGAGATGGACAAGGAGAGGGCCAAGGAGCTCTCCCTCCTTGTCAACGGTCTGGTCATAGAGGGCGACGCAACCGACCCGAAGACCCTGGAGGAGGCCAACATAAAGCAGGCGGACGCTTTTGCGGCCTTGACTGGTAAGGATGACGCTAACCTGCTCGCCTGCATTCTTGCCAAGCATCTGAACCCCAACGTCAGAACGTCCCTCAGACTCGGAAACCCGAAGAACAAGCGCATATTCGAGGAGGTCGGCGACCTGAAGAAGTACTTTGACTTCGTCATAAGTCCCGAGGAGATAGCGGCTGAGTACATCAGCAGAAACATCGTCACCCCCGGCTTTGATAGGGTTCTGTTCCCTGGGGAAGGGGCGGAGATAGTGCGCTTCCACCTAACGGGGGACAACGAGGTGGCGGGCAAGCTTGTGAAGGACCTGAAACTTCCAAGGGACGCATTGATAGTCGCGGCCTACGATGAGAGGGGGAACCTGATAATCCCATCCGGTGACACGAAGCTCCCAGAGAGGGGGCAGATAATAATCTTTGCAAAGAACAACGTTCTGGACGATGTTAAGGGCCTTTTTGAAAAGAGAAAGTCTGAAAACGAAAAGACCTAGACCCATATCCTCTTTTTGTTTATCTACCCCTGCTCGGAACCATTCCATGCCCTGGTTGGGGGGTTTACCATAAACTATTTAAACCGGTTAGGGAAGCCAAAAGTGGCTTAAGGGTGCCTGTTTTCAATTTCATTGGGGGGCTGATCATGGAGGACGTCATCAAACAGATTGTTGAGGCCGAGAAAAAAGCAGAGGAACGTATTGAACGCGCCAAGGAGGACGCTAGGGAGATAGTTCTCAAGGCGAGAGAAGAGGCCAAGCTGATTGAAGAGAACATCCTTAAAGAAGCGGATGAGAAGGCCAGGTCCATTATTGAAACGGCCCGACATGAGGGGGAGGATGAGGCTAAAAAGATCATCACAGGGGGGGAGGAGGAGCTTGAAAAACTCAGGTCGAAGGCGATGGCCAACTTTGAGGCCGCTGTATATGAGGGAGTAGAGCTCATAAGAGGGGGCTGACATGTTCAGGCCGGAGGAGATGCTTAAACTCGAGATAATAACGCTCAACCGCTACAAGGACACCCTGCTGACCTACCTTCATGAGGAGGGTGTGGTCGAGATCCGTGAAGTGAACGTGGACATCGCCCAAAATGATTCGCCCAACGAGTTCCATAGGAAGGCCGCCTCGTACAGTATCACGATATCCCGGCTGGCTGATTTTCTTAAAGCCTACAAGAAAAGTGCCGGTGGAGGAATTAAGAGTTTCATATTTCCCCCAGAGCCCGTAAGGAAAACCTACAGATACGAGGGTATTGAGAAGCTTATAAAGGACGTTGAGGCGTTCCTGAGTATCGTTGAGCCAGAGATCAAGGCGGTTGAGGGGAAGATAACCTCCACCCAGACTGAGATAGAGCGCATAAAGGGAGACATGGCCGTACTTGAACTTCTCTCGTGGCTCGACCTTGACGTGTCATACCTCCGCTCAACTGATATGCTCGAAATAGTTGTTGGAACTGTGGATAAGAACAGGTTCAGGGCCCTCGTTGATGACGTCAAGGGGGCAACTGAGGGCCGCTTTACGGTGGTCTCCAAGGAGTTCAAGGACAAGGTTATGGTGGTTTTCCTCTTCTTGAAGGAGGACTACGAAAAGGCCAACCCCGTCCTGGCCAAGCACTCCCTTGAGAGGATAGAGGTTCCCGAAGGGAATGGGACACCGAAGGAGCTTCTAAAGGTCTATGAGGAAAAACTGGAGTCCAAGGAGAGAGAACTTGAGGCCGCCAGGAAGGATGCCGAGATGCTCGCGAAGCGGTACTACGAAGACGTTAGGTTCTACCAGGAACTTATGGAGAACGAGAGGGACAAGGCCTCGGTTCTTCCGATGCTCGCCAGGACCAACATGACGTTTGCAATGACGGGCTGGGCCCCAAGGAATAGGGTGAACTCTATAATTGAGGGCATCAGACGCGTCACCGAGGGGAAGGTCTACATCCATGTTAAGGATCCCTCCGAGGAGGAGCTGGACGAGATCCCGATAAAACTCAAGAACCCGAAGTGGGCCAGGCCGTTTGAGATGCTCACGGAGATGTACGGCGTTCCAAAATACAACGAGTTCGATCCCACCCCCATAATAGCATTTACCTATTCGTTCTTCTTCGGCTTCATGCTCACCGATTTCTTCTACGGTCTCATAGTGGGCGTGGTAGCGGCCCTGCTCGTTAAGGGGCACCGTAGGTTCAACGACGGCACGTACAAGTTCGCGTACACCCTGCTCATCAGCTCCCTCTTCACGATGGGCATGGGCGCCCTATTCGGCAGCTACTTCGGCAACGCTGGAGACGTGGTCCTCCAGTACATCACGGGAAACCCCAGCGCCCACTTCCCGCGTATAGCGGATGCCCTCCGGGACCCGATGTTCGTCCTGATCCTAGCGCTGGCCATAGGTCTCGCTCACCTATTCACAGGTTACACCCTTGGTTTCATCGTTCGCTGGAAGAACAAGGACAAGATGGGCGCCATACTCGAGCAGCTTCCCTGGATGATCATAATCCTCAGCATAGTGCTCTTCGCCACCAAGAACCCGGTACTTGCAATGCCGGCGAAGGGGCTGTTTGGGCTTGGTCTCATCCTCTTTGCGGTGGGCGAAATAGTCGCGAACGGTGGACTGGCTGGGCTGATGATAATCTCCGACTTCTTTGGCTTCGTTGGAACGTGGCTCAGCTACGCTAGGCTCATGGCCTTGGCCCTTGCGACGAGCGGTATAGCTATGGTCGTCAACGTCTTGGTGGCTATGGTCTGGGGCATAAAAATAAGCGCGGTTCCCCTAGGCATTGTGCTTGGCCTCATAGTGTTCATTGGAGGCCAGCTGTTTTCGACCGCCATAAACGCCCTTGGAGCTTTCGTTCACTCTCTCCGTTTGCAGTACGTTGAGTTCTTCGGAACGTTCTACTCCGGAGAAGGCAAACCCTTTGAGCCCTTCAGGGCGAAGAGGGAGGTTTCAAAACTGGAAGTTGAGGTTGAAGCTTAAGGAGGTGTTTGAAAGATGGATCCGATAGTTTACGTATCCCTTGGAGCGGCCCTTGCGGCCGGACTTGCCGGAGCAGCTTCGGCATTCGGTGTTGGTGTTGCAGGTGCAGCTGCAGCCGGAGTAGTCGCAGAGGACGAGAAGAACTTCAAAAATGCCCTTATCCTCGAGGGTCTGCCAATGACCCAGAGCATCTACGGGCTGATTACGCTGTTCCTGATACTCCTGAGTGCCGGTATTATCGGCGGCGGCTTCAAGTTCACCGCCAGCACCCCTGACAACATCGTCAAGAGTGCAATCCTCCTCGGTGCCGGTCTCACCGTTGGTCTCACCGGCCTTTCGGCCATCCCGCAGGGTGTCATAGCCAGCGCCGGTATCGGTGCCGTCGCCAAGAACCCGAAGACCTTCACCCAGGGCATCATCTTCGCGGCAATGGCTGAGACCATGGCCATCTTCGGTCTCGTCGGTGCACTGATAATGATAGCCACTGGAGTTGGCCTCTGAGCCCTCCAACTTTCTTTGTCTTGAAGGGGGAATGTAAATGGAAGGGGCAGAGCGTATAATCCAGGAGATAAACAGGGAAGCGGAGCAGAAAATCCAGTACCTACTCAGTGAGGCCCAGGAAGAAGCCAATAAGATCCTGGAGGAGGCAAAGAAAAGGGCCGAGGTCAGGGCCGAGTGGATACTCAGAAAGGCCCAGACAGGTGCCGAGATAGAGAAACAGCGTATAATAGCCGGCGCCAAGCTGGAGGTCCGGAAAAGGCGTCTTGCCCTTCAGGAGGAACTCATCCAGAAGGTTATCACAGCGCTCCACGATAGGCTTTCCCAACTTCCGGACGAGGAGTACTTTCCAATGCTCGTTGACCTAACCTCTGAAGCGGTTAACGAACTTGGAATGCCAAAGGCCCGCATCCTCTCCAACGAAAGGACCCTTAAGCTCCTTAAAGCCAGAAGGGACGAATTCGAAAGCGCGGTAGCTGATAAAGTCGGCAGGAATGTGAAAATGGACATCGGTGAGCCTATCAGCACCATTGGTGGTGTGCTGGTTGAGAGCGAGGACCGCAGCGTTAGGGTGGATAACACTTTCGAGGCGAGGATGGAAAGGTTTGAAAGTGATCTCAGGGCCCGTATCGCCAAGGCTCTATTCGGGTGAGGGTGATGGAAGCAGGGACGATAACCGGAATCCTTGACACGACACTTGCGCTCGTGTTTACCTGGGTAGCGTACAAAACGGGCTCCTACATATACAAGTACACCCCATACTCCTACCCCAACGCGAGGATAAACGCGATGGAGGCCAAACTCCTCACCGAGCAGAGGTTCAACGAACTCGCGGAGAGCCGGACCCTGAACAACTTCATCGTCAGTCTTGAGGACACCGACTACAGGGAGTACTTTACCGACGTCTCCGAATACAGCCTTGAAGAGGTTGAGAGGGGACTTGAAAGGGCCTTGGCCGGGACCTACGGGATGATGTTCGACATCCTGCCAAAGAGGGCTGGCCCCTTCTTCAGGCTCCTCTTGGAGGAGTGGGACGTCAGGAACATTGCCAGCGTTGTTAAGGCCAAGAGCCTCGGAGAACCCGCAGGTGACTACGTCATAGAGCTTGGAGGCATGGTTCCCAAGGTGAAGGCGATGGTCGAGGCCAAGAGCATGGAGGAGATGCTGGTCATCTTGGAGGGTTCCCCATACGAGGAACCTTACCAGAAGTTGCTACTTGGGGAGATCAGCCTCCAGGAATTTGAAACGGAGCTGTACAGAATGCACTACTCGAAGCTCTTGGACTACGCCCTCTCAAGAAAAGGGGAGGAGAGGGTGATCCTTGAGGAGTTCGTGAGGCTCAAGATAGACAAACTCAACATCCTGACCCTCCTGAGGGCAAAAGCGGCCCGTATGTCTGCCGAGGAAATAAGGCCCCTCCTCATAAACTGCGGGAGCTTGAAGCTTGATTCAATGCTCCACGTCGACGACCTGAGCATGGCCCTTGCTGAGCTGGACGGGACGAAGTACGGTCAGGTAATACGTGACGTCAGGGAAGAAGTCGAGAAGGATCTCAGTTTGCTGGAGAGAACCCTTGAGGGCCACATCGTAACCCGCATGAACGAACTCACACGGTTCTATCCCCTAAGCGTTGCCACTCCCCTCAACTACATAGTGCGGAAGGAGCGCGAGATCAGAAAGCTCAGGGCTATTGCAAAGCTGATCGCCGATGGAATGCCTGCTGAGAGAATAAAGGGAATCGTGGGTGGTGTCGCATGAAGATCGCGGTGCTTGGTGACAGGGATACTGCCCTGGGCTTTAAGCTGGCCGGGGCTCATGAGGTTTATCCCTTCGATACCACTCCGTTGGAGATCGAACGGCTCAAGAACAAGGTTGACGAGCTGGTTGGAAGGGAGGACATCGGAATCATACTCATAACGGAGGGGCTGGCTCAGAGGATTGAGTTGCCGGACGTTACGTTCCCTATCATTCTTCAAGTGCCGGACAAGTCCGGTACTAACTACGGGGAAGAAAGCATTAAGGAGATAGTTAGAAGGGCAATCGGTGTTGAGCTGAAGAGGTGAAGGAGAATGGGAAAGATAATTAGAGTTACTGGTCCGTTGGTCGTTGCGGATGAAATGAGGGGCTCCAAGATGTACGAGCTCGTTCGCGTCGGCGAAATGGGACTCATAGGGGAAATAATCCGGCTTGAGGGTGACAGGGCCGTCATCCAGGTCTATGAGGAGACCTCCGGCATAAGGCCCGGGGAGCCGGTCGAGGGAACCGGTGCTTCACTCAGCGTTGAACTTGGTCCGGGCCTTCTCACTGCCATGTACGACGGAATCCAGAGACCGCTCAACGTCCTCAGGGAGCTGAGTGGCGACTTCATAGCGAGGGGTCTCACCGCCCCGGCCCTGCCCAGGGACAAGAAATGGCACTTCAACCCGAAGGTCAAGGTTGGTGATAAAGTTGTTGGCGGAGACGTACTCGGCGTCGTCCCCGAGACGGACATCATAGAGCACCGTGTTCTCGTTCCTCCGGGAGTAGAGGGCGAGGTAGTGGAGGTAATCGAGGAGGGCGACTACACCATTGAGGAGGTTATTGTCAAGGTCAAGAAGCCGGACGGGGGCATTGAGGGACTCAAGATGTACCACAAGTGGCCCGTCCGCCTCAAGAGGCCCTACAGGACAAAACTCCCGCCGGAGGTTCCGCTCATCACCGGACAGAGGACCATAGACACCTTCTTCAGCCAGGCGAAGGGTGGAACTGCCGCCATCCCCGGTCCGTTCGGTTCAGGAAAGACCGTCACCCAGCACCAGCTTGCCAAATGGAGTGATGCCCAGGTCGTCGTCTACATAGGCTGCGGTGAGCGCGGGAACGAGATGACCGACGTCCTTGAGGAGTTCCCGAAGCTCAAGGACCCGAAGACCGGAAAGCCGCTTATGGAGAGGACCGTTCTCATAGCCAACACCTCGAACATGCCGGTCGCGGCCAGGGAGGCCTCAATCTACACCGGAATTACAATAGCCGAGTACTTCAGGGACATGGGCTACGACGTCGCTCTCATGGCAGACTCCACATCGAGATGGGCTGAAGCTCTGCGTGAAATCTCAGGCCGTCTCGAGGAGATGCCGGGTGAGGAGGGGTACCCTGCTTATCTCGCGAGCAAGATTGCCGAGTTCTACGAGAGAGCTGGAAGGGTTGTAGCCCTCGGAAGCGACGAGCGCATTGGTAGTGTCTCTGTCATAGGTGCCGTTTCGCCGCCGGGCGGTGACTTCAGCGAGCCGGTCGTCCAGAACACCCTCCGTGTCGTCAAGGTTTTCTGGGCCCTCGACGCGGACCTCGCGAGGAGGAGGCACTTCCCGGCCATCAACTGGCTGCGGAGCTATTCCCTCTACCTGGATGCCATACAGGGATGGTGGGAGCGGAACGTTGACCCCGACTGGAGGAAGATGCGCGACAGGGCTATGGCGCTCCTCCAGAAGGAGGCTGAGCTGCAGGAGATAGTCAGGATAGTCGGTCCAGATGCACTGCCGGATAGGGAGAAGGCGGTGCTCATAGTCACGAGGATGATACGTGAAGACTACCTCCAGCAGGATGCCTTCGACGAGGTCGACACCTACTGCCCGCCGAAGAAGCAGGTCACCATGATGCGCGTAATCCTCAACTTCTACAACAAGACCATGGAGGCTGTTGACCGCGGTGTTCCGGTGGAGGAGGTAGCCAAGCTTCCGGTCAGGGAGAGGATAGGCCGTATGAAGTACGAGCCCGAGATTGAGAAGGTCAAAGTGCTCATCGATGAGACAAACGCTCAGTTCGGGGAGCTGTTTAAGAGGTACGGGGCGTGATGTCGATGCCGGGAATGGAGTACTCAACCGTTAGCAAGATTTACGGGCCACTCATGATCGTTCAGGGCGTCAAGGGCGTCGCCTACGGCGAGGTTGTAGAGATAGAGACCGATAGTGGAACGAAGAGGAAGGGTCAGGTTCTTGAGGCCAGACAGGACATGGCAATCGTCCAGGTCTTTGAGGGAACGCGCGACCTTGACGTCAAAACGACGCGCGTTCGCTTCACCGGTGAGACCCTCAAGGTTCCAGTTTCGATGGATATGCTCGGCAGGGTCTTCAACGGTATCGGAAAGCCGATCGACGGTGGGCCGGAGATCATACCCGAGGACAGGCGCGACGTCCACGGTGCACCCCTCAACCCTGTTGCCCGGGCTTATCCGAGGGACTTCATCCAGACCGGTGTCTCGGCCATAGACGGTATGAACACCCTCATCCGCGGTCAGAAGCTGCCCATCTTCAGCGGTTCCGGTCTTCCGCACAACATGCTCGCCGCCCAGATAGCCAGGCAGGCCAAGGTCCTCGGTGAGGAGGAGCAGTTTGCGGTGGTCTTCGCCGCGATGGGTATCACCTACGAGGAGGCCAACTTCTTTAAGAAGAGCTTCGAGGAGACTGGTGCTATCGAGAGGGCCGTCCTCTTCCTCAACCTCGCCGATGACCCGGCAATCGAGCGCATCATCACCCCGCGTATGGCACTCACCGTTGCGGAGTACCTTGCCTACGACTACGACATGCAGGTTCTGGTTATACTAACCGACATGACCAACTATGCGGAAGCTCTGCGTGAGATTTCCGCGGCGAGGGAAGAGGTCCCCGGAAGGCGTGGTTATCCGGGTTACATGTACACCGACTTGGCGACCATCTACGAGCGTGCCGGCCGTGTCAGGGGCAGAAAGGGCTCCATCACGCAGGTGCCCATCCTGACGATGCCGGACGACGACATCACCCACCCGATTCCAGACCTGACTGGCTACATCACAGAGGGGCAGATAGTCCTCAGCAGGGAGCTTCATAGGAAGGGTATCTATCCACCCATCGACGTCCTCCCGAGCCTCAGTCGTCTGATGAAGGACGGTATCGGGAAGGGGATGACCAGGGAAGAACATCCACAGCTCAGCCAGCAGCTCTACGCTGCTTACGCAGAAGGACGCTCCCTGAGGGATCTCGTGGCGGTCGTCGGAGAGGAGGCACTCAGCGAGACCGACAGGAAGTACCTAAAGTTCGCCGACCGCTTTGAGAGGGAGTTCATTGCCCAGCGCTACGACGAAGACAGGAGCATCTTCGAGACCCTCGACCTCGGATGGGAGCTTCTCGCCGAGCTTCCGGAGAGCGAGCTCAAGCGTGTCAGGAAGGAATACATCCTCAAGTACCACCCCAAGTACAGGAAGAGGGGCGAGTGAGCCCCTATCAACCTTTTAGGTGGTCAAGATGGCAGAACTGCTCAACGTGAAGCCGACACGGATGGAGCTCCTCAACCTCAAACGACGTATAGCCCTGGCAAAGAAAGGTCACAAGCTCCTCAAGGACAAACAGGATGCCCTTATCATGGAGTTCTTCACCATCTACGATGAGGCGCTGAGTCTGCGGCATGAACTCGGTCAGAAGATGGCCGAGGCGTACGGTGTGCTTCAAATGGCGGAGATAGACGTTGGCACGCTGCGTCTCCGTGAGATAAGCCTCTCGGTCAAACCCAACCGTGAGGTCGAGATAAAAAGGCGGAACGTCATGGGGGTTCCGGTTCCCCTCATAGAGTCCGAGTCCTTCAGGAGGAGCACCCCGGAACGTGGGTACCCCTTTGTGTCAACATCGCCGAGGGTTGACGTTGCATCGGAGAAGTTTGAAGAAGTTCTCGACCTTGTGGTTCGCCTGGCTGAGGTGGAGGAGACCCTCAAGAGGCTCGCGAAGGAGATAGAGGTCACCAAGAGGCGCGTCAACGCGCTCGAATACATTATAATCCCGCGCATGGAAGCCACCGTCAAGTTCATAAAACAGAGACTGGACGAGATAGAGCGCGAGAACTTCTTTAGGCTGAAGAGGGTCAAGGCCCTCATCGAGGCCAGGGTCCAGGCCGAGGGCTCCTGACGGAACCCTTTTATTATCCCGTTTCCTTTTCTTTCCGGTGGTTTCATGACGGAGAAACTGTTCTATGCCGACGCTTATCTCAGGGATGCGGAGTCGGTGATCAGGAAGGTTGAGCTGGAGAAGGGAAGGGCAAGGGTTCTCCTAGAGGGAACGATTTTCTATCCTAATGGTGGTGGCCAGCCCTCTGACCGGGGAACGATAGCCGGCGAGGGCTTCAGGATAACCATTGAAAATGTCGAGGGTAAGGAAGATGTATGGCACGAGGGACGGCTTGAGGGCAGGGTTCCGGAGCCTGGTGAGGGTGTTAGGCTGATCCTCGACTGGGAACGGCGTTACGAGAACATGAAGGCTCATACCGGTCAGCACATCCTTTCTGCCGTCATAAAGGACCTGCTCGATGCCAATACGACCGGCTTTCAGATATTCGATACTTACAACAAGATCGAGATAGACTACCCGGGCGAGCTCACTTGGGATACCGTACTGGAGATCGAGAGGGTGGCCAACGGGGTCGTGTGGCGTGACCTTCCAGTTGAGGTGGAAGTTTATGGGGAACTCCCCTATGAGCTCAGAAAAAGGCTCAGGAAGGAGCTCTCCGATAAAGTCAGGCCCCCGATAAGGATAGTCTCCATTCCAGGGGTTGACGTGATACCCTGCGGCGGGACGCACGTGAGGAGCACCCGTGAGGTCGGTATCATAAAGGTCGTCGACTTCTACCGGAAGAGCAGGAAGCTCTGGCGCATCGAGTTCGTCTGTGGAAACCGGGCGCTGAAGTACCTGGACGGGCTTATGGCGGACTACTGGCTGAGCCTCGATGAGATGCCGAACAAGAACCGTCCGCTCGTAGAGCGAGTGAGGGAGCTTAAAGCTGAGTTGGAGGCTCTGAAGGCTCAAAAAGATTCCCTTAGACGGTCCCTTTTGGAGTGGAAGGCAAAGGCACTGCTGGAAACGGCGGAGGAGGTTAAGGGACTGAGGGTGATTGTTCATCTGGAGGAGGCCCAGCTGAAGGACGCCCAAGCGTTTGCAGTTTACCTCGTGGACAGAAATCCGAACACCGTTGCCTTAGTAGCCGGTAATAACTACGTCATCTTCGCTAGAAATCGGGAGGCCGGGAGGGTCTCTATGAGCGAACTGTTGAAGGACGTCCTCTCAACGGTGGGTGGGGGAGGTGGCGGCAGCGAGGTCCTCGCCCGTGGCGGTGGGTTCAAAGTAGCGCCGGAGAAGGTGCTTCGGCTGGCACTGGAGGCTCTGAAGGGTAAGCTTGAGGAGGCTACCTCCCCGTGAGTCATCTCCCTTTGAATGGTTCCTCCAATCCCAGTCTCTTGAATACGATTCTCCTCTGTTCCTCGTGGATGGAGGGGTGTCTCAGCTCCTTCTCCGCCTTATCTCTGCTCATGAGACCGTACCTGACGAGGGCCGCTATCCTTCGCTGTTCAAAGCTGTGTCCGTGCTTCTCCCAGTAGCGCTCCAGTGCGGGCCCGAGGATGAGACAATTTGTCGTGTAGCCTGGCAGCTCAGGGAATTCGAAGGGTAATTTTTCTAGTATCCCAAAGCGCTCTCCCTCCGTCATCATTGAGAGGAGTCTTATCTGGACCACACCTCCTCTCATCTCCCTGTACGGATGGTGGCCGAAGGGAAGTTCGTGTCCCGTGATTATGTAACGGTACCCTTTTCCAACCGCGTACTTCCTTAACCTCTCCATAGTTCTTTTGGAGCAGGCCCGGCAGGGACTCTGACCTTTTAGGAGGGCCTCGCGGAAGATGTCGGAGTAATCATACCTCAGGAGCGTGAACGGGACATCCAGGTGCCTGGCTATTTTTCGGGCGTTCTCTATGGCCTCCTCAGCCATCAGCCCGTGGTCTACCATCACCGCCTCCAGCTCTCGAACCTCATAAACTTTTTTTGCAAGGTACAGGGCAACGACGCTATCCTTCCCCCCAGAGTATGCCACCAGGGCTTCATCGACCCCCACCATGATCTCTTCGAGCTCCTTCCGCACGTCCGCTATGTTCGGGGGGTGCCTTAGGTAGATCTGACATTCCCTGCAGAGCGGCTTCCCATTTATGATGTCTATCTTTGCGGTTCTTTCGTCGTGAACGCAGAGTGAGCACTTCAGCATGAGGCCGGTTGAGTGGCTCCTCTTAAAAGGGTAACCCAAACCGCAAATTTCAAAAGTGCCCCTGTGGAGATAGGCCGGTGATCGTATGAGAGTCGTGGGGGTTGATCCAGGTACTAAGAGCTTTGACATCATCGGACTTGAGAACGGTAGGATACGGCTTGATCTGAGCTTTCCAAGTGAGGTGGTCGCTGAGGATCCTAGAAGAATAGTGAAGGCGATAGAGGATTTTGAGGCGGACTTCATAATAGGCCCATCAGGCTACGGCCTCCCGCTTAAGCGTATAACCGACCTAACCGAGAGGGATCGCTTTGAGATGACCCTTGTTCGGGAGGATGAACTCAAGGAGATTCCGGTTCTAACCGGCCTTCAGGAGATGGTAAACGAGATGGCTGAGAAGGGGATGAACGTCTGGTTCATTCCAGGTGTTATCCATCTCCCGACCGTGCCGGAGTGGAGGAAGTACAACCGGATCGACATGGGAACGGCCGACAAGATGGCGATAACGGTGCTCGGTATTTATGACCGGGCAAAGCGCCTCGGACTTGACTACGGTGACGTCTCATTCGTCCTCCTTGAGGTGGGTTTCGGTTACAACTACGCAGGTGCCGTCGGGGGTGGGAAAATCGTTGATGGCATCGGTGGAACCATTTTTCCGGGTCCAGCCTACGTGAACAGCGGCGCCCTCGATGGAGAGGTGGCGTACCTCATGGGTGGTGTTAAGAAGTGGCACCTCTTCTGGGGCGGGGCGACGGTAATAGCGGCCGACGAGATACTTTCACCTGAGGAGTTCATTAAGAGGCTTGACGAGGAACCCTTCGCGAAGGCTTGGGAGGCAATGAAAGACGGCTTCTTAAAGGCCGTTGCAAGCGAGCTGGCGGTTCTTGGCAACGCTGAGGAGATAATACTATCCGGCAGACTGATGCGTGTAGAGGCCCTGAGGAACGATGTGAAAGACCTCTTCGAGGAGCGTTTTGGTCTTCCCACTGTCATGCAGAGGGGTCTTGGGGGCATGGCGAAGGAGGCCGCACAGGGAAGCGCAATAATAGCGGACGGTTTGGCCGGCGGTGAATTCAGGGGCCTGGTTGAACACGTCGAGATAAAGCGGAGCAGTGGGAGCATCCTCGACTACGTAAGACTTCCGCTGGAGCTTTGACTTGCCCATTTGCCTCATCTTAAACGTTTTAAACGCGATGAAAGACTTTGGCGGCTGGATCTTACCTTTCCCTTGATCTTATCGGTTCTGTTTTTTCCAGTCCGTGCCGAGAAGAAAAGCACCACCGGTGCCACGTTCTGAAGAAGCACTCCCCGGTGCCCCCTTGTCGTGAACCATCCAAAGACCAGCCCAAAGATCAAGCCTGCCACCCAAAGGGAGAGGATAAACCCTCCAGCACCTATCCTTGGACCCTCAGTGATGGAGAGCGTCTTGTAGGCGAGGGCAATGGAGGCCATGAACACGGTCTCCATCAGAAGGGAGAACTTCATCACGTTCCCGATTAGGGAGAGAATACCTCCCTCGCTGTATTCCTTCAAGATTCCCTGGTCGTGAAGACCGTAAACCAGGGTGCGCGTGACATTGGCACCGCTTCTGAATGATAAAAAGCCGAAGAACTCCGCCAGCACGCCGGCGCTTCTGAGCTTCCAGACGGCCCATACCCCCACCGCGATCCAGGTTAGTGTGTGGAGCCAACCGTAGCTCCTCTCATCGTCCTTTGGGATATCCACGCCAAGAATCCGCTTCCAAAGCCTCGTCCCAGCGCCCACGAAAGGTTTCATGACGAGCGTTGCAAGGTTCATCAGTAGGAAGACCGTTAACAGGATTGTCGAGAGGAGCCTCTCCAGCATCGCCTTTCCCGGAATACCTCGGAGGGAATGTTTAAGACTTTTATCCTCTTTAAGATGTGGGCCACGTTCTCTCCCTCTTAACCGAGGGTGCAACCTCCCTTACAACGCGCCTCGCGCTAAAGAGCGTCAGAGGGTCCATCGTCCTGTATACAACCAGCTGACAACCGCTTATTCGGACGTCTATGTATTTTTTCACCCTTATAGCGGTTTTTATCAGTTCTCTAACGCTTTGGGCCCTATCAAAGTCAAGACCTGCCTTCTTCAATCTCTCAACGTTGAGTTCGTGAACCGTCAGCGGCTGGAGCATCATCTCATCCACTCCGAGGGAAGCAGCCAGCTCCGCTATCCTGGGTATCTCGTTGTCGTTTATTCCGGGCATGAATATCGTCCTGACGACGGAGCGGACGCTTTTATCTGAGCCGATTATTCTAAGGGCGTTAATGACGGCATCAAAGGTGTCCGCGTTGGTAATCCTGAGGTGCTTCTCCCTCGTTGATGCGTCGAGACTTATCATGACCAAGTCAAAGTCGAGTTTTTCCCACAGCGCCTCGGTTAGGAGAGAACCGTTGGTCTGGAGGTCGAGCCTCGCCTCTGGAAACCTCTCACGGAGCGTCCTGTTCACCTCAACTATGCGTGGACTTATGAGAGGCTCCCCATACTGGGAGACGGTTATCGCCTTCGGGTTCCCCCAGCCGTAGTATCCGGGTTTGGGAGCCTTTCCGAGCCTAACCGCGACGTTGGAGTAGCAGAAGATGCAGTCGTGATTGCACGCCGGCGTTAACTCATAACTTGGATGGTGGACGGGGTTTGGGTTGCTTAACTCAATTCCCTGACACCCCAGACAGTGGGATGGCTCCTTCATGTCCATGATGAACTCTTTGAGTAGCCTTGCCTCCCGGTTCTCAAGGATCTGAGGCTCCACGCCCATACTTCTCGCAAACTCCTCCCAGCTCATTCTCACGGTCACGGTACTCACCAAACGTGGTGGTCGGGAAGGATTTAAAAAGTGGTTGGTTAGAGGACATCCCTTAAGGCGGGACCCTCAAAAACCGGTCCATCCCTGCACACCAGCCACTTTCCTAGGTTGCAGGAGCCGCAGACACCGATTCCGCACTTCATATATCTTTCCGCTGAGACCTGTACGTTCCGATACCCTGTGATCTTCAGCACTGTCTTGAGCATGGGTTCCGGACCGCAGGCGTAGACTTGGTCGAACTCGTCCAGCCTCTCGGCGAGGACGTCCGTTGGAAATCCTCTTCGTCCGGCCGAACCGTCGTCAGTGGTCACCACCACCTCATCTACGTAGTTCGCGACGTCCATCGGGGCGAGCTCGTCCGCCGAACGGGCGCCGTATATGAGGGTCGTCTTCTCGAACCTGCCCTGGGTCTGCTTGGCCAACGCGTACAGTGGGGGGATTCCTATTCCTCCAGCTATTAGGGCCACTTTTTTTCCACGGGGCTTGAATCCTCCCCCGTATGGTCCACGGAACCACACCCTATTGCCCGGCTCCAGGTCAAACAGCCGTGATGTGAACGGCCCGATGCGCTTGACCACGATGGTATCAACATCGGCCAGGCTGAAGGGCTTCTCTCCAACGCCTGGAAGCCACAGCATGATGAACTGCCCCGCATTGAACTCAACCTTCCTTTCGAATCGAAAGGCCTTCACGTCCTTTGCGACCTTCCATACCTCCCTAAGAACGGTTGTCTCCAACATCGATCCTGGCCCCCTGCGGCTTTCCTGTGGTTTCATCTTCCTCCATAACAACGTTACCCCGGATAACCGTCATTATCACTTTCCCCTTCAATTTTTTGCCTTCCCACGGGCTCCATTTGGATTTGCTGTAGAACTCCTCCGGCTTAACAACCCACTCCCTCCTAAGATCGACCACGGTGAAGTCTGCATCTTTGCCGACTTCAATGCCCTTGTTCCTTATTCCAAATATCTTAACTGGATTCGTGTGCATTTTCCTGACTATGTCCTCAACATCTACCACTCCTCTATTGACCGCATCCAAAAGGAGTGCCACCTCGGTCTCGAGGCCAGGAATCCCGGCCGCACCCTCTTCCTTATCCCCAAGTGTGTGGGGAGCATGGTCGCTGGCAATCAGGGGAATCCTCGAAAAGTTCTTCCATAGAAAGGCCCTGTCACTCTCGGCCCTCAGCGGGGGGTAGACCTTTAAGAGCGGGTTCCTCTCGTAGTCCCTCCTAGTCAAAAAGAGATGATGGGGTGTGACTTCAAAGTTCACATGGGGTAGTTTTGCTCGCAGGATCTCAGCCGTACCGGCAGCTGTAGACACGTGGCAGATGTTGAGGGGTTTTTTGAATTTTTCGGCGGCGTTAAGTGCCCGTTTAATTGCGATTATCTCCGCCTCTGGAGGCCTTTTAGGCCTTTCGACTATTATTGCCTGATCCTCCGCGTGAACGCTTACCACGCCCGGCGCACAGGAGTAGTCCCTCTCAAAGTCCTCCGAGAACATTCCCCCGGTCGAGGTCCCCATAAAAATCTTGTAAAAGTCGGCGTTAGCAGCTTCAGCTTCCATGCAGTTCCCCGCCAGTAAAAAGCCCAGCGCGTAGTTGGAGTATGCCTTTCCCACGAAAGCCTTCTCTCTCCGGCGAAACGTGGCTGCATTAATGATCGGGGGCTTGGTGTTGGGCATGTCAAAGACGGTCGTTATCCCACCGTGAACCGCTGCCATGGTTCCGGTTCTTACGCTTTCCTTCGATTTCTCGCCAAAATCTCTGAGGTGGGTGTGGACGTCTATCAGCCCGGGAAGAACCATCTGGCCCCGTCCCAGTTTTATGATTTCCTCCCCCTTTAGGGTTCCGATTGATATTTTGACTATTTTG
>NZ_JALSLB010000014.1 GCF_026988555.1 Thermococcus sp.
AAAGCTTCCTCGCGCGGAGAATCGTCTCGTTCTTCGCCTTGAGCTGGCTGAACATCTCCATGATATCCTCCGGAGTTATTACCTTTGCAGACTCAGCTCTCGCAGTGGTTTTGATGTTCGGAATGACAGCCTTAAAGTCAATGGCCTCACTCTTTCGTATCTTCCCCGTATCGACCAAGAAATTGATGTAACTCCTTATCGCGAGGTAAGCGTGCCGGTTCGGGAGACCGCTCTTAGTCGGAGGAATTGACTCCACAATCCGGCGGAGCTCCTCGGGAGTGTTAGCCTTCTTCCCCCAGAGAAACTTGTCCAGCATCGGAATGTACTTCTTGGCCATGCTCGGCGTGCGCCGCTTTACCCACTCAACGTATTTCTGTCTATCACGACCATAGTGGATCTTGGCCGTTGAGTCTATCAAAGCCTCTCCTGAAAAAACATTACCAGCGCTCGGCTCTTCTTTGTTGTCATTCTGACGTAAAAGGCCTCCATTCGGCGAAAAAAGCCTATCTTGAGTCCACCGCCTTTGACCAGGCTCGGCAACCCCCGCATGGAGGGTCGAGAATAATGAAATCCGGAGGACTTATAAATTTAACCCACGATCCTAAAGGAGTAGAAGGAAAACGGCTCACCGTTCAAGCTTTTTGACCCCTTCTTTGGTTCCCACGAGGACGAGGTCCGCAATGTCCGCGAATATCCCGTTCTCGACCACTCCGGGGATGGTATTCAGCTCTATCTCCAGGTCGAGAGGATCGTCTATTCTGTGGAACTTGGCGTCCAAGATGAAATTGCCGTTGTCCGTGACTATCGGACCATCCTTTTTGTCTCCCATTCTAAGTTCCGCGTCGGCGTTAAAAACCTCAAGCTCCTCCGCTATAGCGCGCCACGCTGCGGGAATAACCTCTATAGGGACGGGCATCTTCTGACCCAGCCGTTCAACGAGCTTGCTCTCATCCACAAGAACGAGGAACGTGCCGGCACGGTACTCGACAATTTTCTCCATCGTGAGCGCGGCACCACGTCCTTTGATCAGGTTCAGATTGGGGTCAACCTCGTCGGCACCGTCAACGGCCACGTCTATCGCATCGACCTCATCGAGTCCGAGTGTTGGGATGCCGTTCTCGATCGCGAGCAGCCTTGCCTGATAAGAGGTGGGAAGACCGTAGACATCCTCAAGCTCCCCGTCCATGATGAGCTTTCCCAAGTACTTTATGAAGTACGCGGTAGTTGAACCGGTACCAAGCCCAACCACCATGTCGTCCTCGATGAAATTCAATGCCTCCTTCGCAACGGCCCGTTTCAGCTCTTCCATCTCCCTCACCCCGTCATGTTGCAAGTTATTGTGGCGTTGCCGCTCTTAACGAGCTGATACAGCAGACTCTGGTTCGAGTAGCACTGCGGTGTGAAGTGTATTATGAGGGTGTAGGTCAGAATGACGAAGTAGAGCCAGAACATCGCCCAGCCCCAGAAAGCCTTCTTCAGTACCGCCCTGTTGTCAAGCACGTCCGGAGGAAGCTCCTTGGTGATGGCCAGAACAAACCTATCAGTTACCAGATACAGAAGCAGGCCGACTACCCATCCATACTGAACCTCTGCGGCTAGGATGCCGCTTATTATTCCCGTGATAGCACCCCATAAGTAAGTGGACAGTGAAAATTTGTGCTCAGGAGCCAGCTTCACTTTCTTCACCTAGGTTAGCTTTTAAAAGGTGCTTTAAAACCTTTCCGTTAGAGGAAGAGAGCCTCAAGGAAGCGGCGCCCCTTCTCGGTGAGCGTGTAGTAAACCCGCCTCCCCCTCCGGTTGGACTCTTCTATAAGTCCGAGACCCTCAAGCTCACGGAGATGCTGATAAACGGCCTGGTACTTAAGGGTTCTCTCAAGGGCCTCCCATATCTCATAACCGTACATGCTGCGTTCTTTCAACAGCCGGAGGATGTCCAGTTTCGTACCCCCTACCGTGAACCTCTCTCTACCCGTCCCCTCGGCTCCCATGCCCTTAAGACCGCAACTCGTAACCACAAGGGCTATCCTGTCATCCCGTTCAAAATACCCACTTTCGGCGAGCTCCATCAGGGCGGGGACAACCACACTGGAGGCGTACTCCGCGAACACGCCCTCCCTGGCGAGGAGTCTAGCGCCGAGATCCAGTTCATCCTCGCCAACCAGAACCGCCGTGCCTTCACTCTCCTCAACAGCCCCGACCGCAAGTTCCTTCATGAAGGGGTTCTTGACGTAAAGGGCAAGAGCCCGCGTCGGTTCGGCCTTCGGCTCCACCCCAAGAACCTCGCTCGCTATTGGGGAACATTGCTCGGCCTGAACTGCAATCAGCTTTGGAACCTCCTCAATTGCGCCGATACGAAGAAGCTCGCTAAACCCCTTGTAGATGCTATAAAGGTTGCTACCGCTTCCGGTGGGCACTATAACGTGTGTTGGGTTTAGCTCCTCCCACAGCTCAAAAGCGAGGGTCTTCTGTCCCTCCAGACCCACGATGTTGCTTTCAGGAGTCACGTTGTAGAGCCCCCTGCCCTCAGCAAGTCCCTCAGCGTAGCTTATACCCTCATCAACACTCTCACCGTAGCGAATAACCTTGGCGCCAAACGCCACTATCTGGGCCAGTTTACTGCCTTCTATAAGTTTCGGGACTACGGTGTAGGCTTCCTTTCCGGCACGGGCAGCGTAAGCTGCTAAAGAGGCAGCCGCGTTTCCGTTACTTGCCACAATAAAACCATTACCGGCGTGAGGAAGGCCGTAGGAAACGGCAACGGTCACCAGTCGATCCCTGAAGGACCCTGTTGGGTTCCTAGTCTCGTCCTTGATAAACACCCTAAGACCAAGCTCGTCTCCAAGCTTGGCACGGATAAGGGGGGTTCCCCCCTCATACAGGCTGATTATCTCATGCACATCGGGGAGGAGCTCCCTGTACCTCCAAACACCCATCCTTCGGTGTTCCCATCGGGAGGTATCTATCGATTCGTAATCGTACTCCATGACAAGGGGCTCCCCACAGGAGCAGGTTGGTGGGATTAGGGAGGAGTAGGTCCTCCCACAGAAAGGGCACCTGAGCCGCATGAAACATCACTCGGCCATTCATTTGAGCCTTATGGCATCGAGGTTGTTCGGGGCGCGGGTTGAGAGACCGAACTTCTTGTGTATACTGGTCGATAGGTCGAGACATTTATGCGCCTCTCCGTGAACGGTTATGACCCTCTCTGGACGCGGCCTCAAGCGAGCCACGTAGCTTACCAGCTCCCTCCTGTCGGCGTGACCGGAGAAACCGTCTATGGTCTGGACCTGAAGGTTGACAGGTATAACCTCGGTCTTACCGTCCTCCCCCACGAGGGGTATCTCCCGCAGACCGCGCTGTATCTGCCTTCCAAGGGTTCCCTCAGCCTGGTAGCTTACGAATATCATCGTGTTCCTTGGATCGGAGGCAAGCTGTTTGAAGTACTCGACGCTTGGCCCTCCGACGAGCATGCCGGAGGTCGCTATTATTATTGCGGGCTCCTCGGAGTCTATGATGCCCTGTCTCTCCCGGCTGTTGGCGACGGGCTTGAATATCGGGTTAAGGAAGGGGTTGTAGCCCTCGTGGAATATCTGCTCGCGGAGGTGTCTGCTGAGGTATTCTGGATAAGCCGTATGTATGGCAGTGGCCTCCCATATCATTCCGTCTAGATATATTGGCACCTCAAGGCCCCCTATCCTTGCGTACTCCTCGAGAACCATCATTATCTCCTGCGCCCTACCAACGGCCATCGCGGGGATGAGCACCTTCCCCCTTCTTCTTTTTATCGTCTCATGGATTACCTCTATAAGGCGTTTCTCAGCCTCTTCACGGGGCATCTGGTAGTCGTTGCTGCTGCCGTACGTGGACTCCATGACGAGGGTCTCGAGGCGGGGGAACCTACTAACGGCGGGCTCAAAGAGCCTCGTCGGGATGAACTTGAAGTCGCCGGTTATGGCTATGTTGTGCAGTCCGTTGCCTATGTGAAGGTGGACTATCGATGAACCGAGTATGTGGCCGGCGTTGTGAAGGGTAAGCCTCATGTCAGGGGCTATGTCACGAACCTCACCGTAGTCTAGGGTTATGGTATGTTTGATGACCTCCTTTATGTCCCTCGGCCTGTAGAGGGGTTCAACGCCGTTCATCTTCTGTATCTCAATGAAATCCTTCTGAAGCAAAACCATAAGGTCCCTGGTAGGCGGCGTTGTGTATATAGGGCCGTCGAAGAGGTTGAACCTGAAGAGGTAGGGGAGCATTCCACAGTGATCTAGGTGGGCGTGGGTGATTATAATGGCGTCCAGAAGGCCGGCATCAAGAACGTATCGGAACTCCGGCGCATCGAAGTGTGGAAATGCCTTCTTGGGGTCGCGCAGGGCCGCTATGTTCACACCAAAGTCAACGAGAACGTAGCTCTCGTTGGTCTGAACCAGAAGGGAACTTCTGCCAACCTCACGGAAGCCCCCAAGTCCCGTTATGCGTATCCACTCACTTTTGGTCTCGGACTTGCGGTATATCGTCCTGCCGACCTGGCGTAGGAACTTCCGTCTATCCTTGCTCTCCGCTTGGAGGATCTGCCTGATCGAGTATATGGTCTGGCTCTGAAGCGGCGGCGTCCGTACAACACGCGGCGCCCAGTGGACTTTCTGGGTTATGAACCTCAGGGTCTCGCCGTTCTTACCTATTACAAGACCAGGCTTCCTCGCCTCTATTATAACCTCCCCGACGGACGGATCGAAGCTTATGTTAGTTATCTCAGCCTCCCCGGGCACGAGCTCTTTTATCATCTCCTCCGCCCTTTCAGGAGGCAGAAGGACGTCCGGATCCGGACGGACACTTATCCTCTTTTTCAGAACTTTTGCCAGGTTCTTTATTAGCTCCCCGTCCTGCATTATTGCCTCAGGGTTCCTAACGTAGATAACCAGTTCGGGCCCCTCGAACTCCACGTCGGTTATCCTGGCCTCGGGAGGAACCATCTGCGATATGACCTCTTTGATGTCCCTGAGAATGTCATCCACAAAAGTTTCCCTGCGTATCAACGCCATCACCTCACTTCAAAAGAGCAGCTATCTCCTCTCCACTCAGCTCGGTATATCCCTCCGAGGTTACAGTTACAAGGGTTACTCCATCACCTGTGAATACATCCCGCCTCATCGCTGTGTTTACCGCCTTTAACGCCAGTTTCACGCCCTCATCCAGGGACATGCTCTCTCTGTACCCGTCTTCGAGAATAGCGAACGCAAACTCCATCCCAGAACCGGCGGCGGTGAACTTATCGTCCGTCAGGCCACCGGCCATGTCTATCGAGTACAGTGCGGGCTTTCCGTCGTGGCCCGCTATGAGGAACCACCCAAAGTAAGGGGCAAACCGGGTGTTATGGAGAACATTGGCCGTTAAAGTGGCAATGGCCCTAACGCCCATTTCCTGCCCAACCTTTGCCCGGTAGAGCCTGCTCTCCGCCCTCAAAAGGCGCACAAGACTGAGGATGTCACCGACGTTTCCAGCGCCCGCGAGGGCTAGATGGTCGTCTATCTGAAAGACTTTGGTAACGCCCTTTGACATGACCATGTTACCGTACGATGCTCGCTTATCGGCCGCCAACACCGCGCCGTCCTTACACACAATGCCGACCGTAGTCGTTCCCTTTAGCTTTTCAGTCAACTACAACACCCCTGCTGGTCTGCTTTTAGAATAGAAGAACCTCTACAAGTGCGGTTTAGGGGAATAGTATTTAAAGGTTTCGTTTCAATAAGAAGAGCCAGAAACATGGAGGGATATGGAATGAAGGAGATAACCCTGCTGACCGGCCCGCCCCTGAACGGAAGGGACGAATACATCTGCGACGCCCTAAAAAACGTCCCTGAAGGAGGCTATAGGTACTACCACGTATTCGAGTATATCCGGGATGTTGGAAAGGAGATGGGAGTTAAAATAACCCGAAAAAATGTTCTGGACTTCGCCATAAGCCACCCGGACCTCATGAACGAGATACGGGATGAAGCCTTCGCCAGAATACGGAAGGAGATAGACGAGAGCGATGAGGACTTCCATCTCGTGTCAACCCCCAGCCTATTCAGATGGGGAAGCGGAAGCGTTATAGGTTTTACAACGAGCAACCTCAAACTCCTCCACCCAAACCGCGTTATAATAATCCTTGACGACGTGCTTTCAGTCAGGAGACGCATCATAAATGACAGTGAGTGGTTCGAGCGCTTCGGGAAGAACCCGGATAATATCAAACTCAGCACCCTCGTCATGTGGCGCGAGGACGCGATAAACCACGTGAAAACACTCGTCCACGAACTAAAAAAGGAAGGGATAGAGGTTCTCTATGTCCTCCAGTTCGGTATACGGCATCCACACAGCGTCTTCCTCGACCTGATGTTCCACGAGAACGAGAAGCCCCTAGTCTACCTCAGCTACCCTATGACCGGTCACGAGGAGGAGTATTACAGAAGGGTTAGGGGATTCTACGACAAGCTGAGCGAGCACTTCACCGTTCTTGATCCCGGCGCTCTGGACGACTGGTGGGTAGTGGCCGAGTACGATGCCCAAGTCAACGCCGATCCATCCATCAGGCGCATCAGGATAAAACACCTTCTCGATGGAGAAGCGGTTGAAGAGCTGGACAGGGAGGACATAGAGCAGGCTACCGATATACTCAGGCGCCAGCTCGTTGAGAGGGACTTCAACCTCGTTGACGTAAGCAAGGCTGTGGCGGTCTACCACTACGCTGAAGGAGTCTCTGCAGGGGTTATAAGCGAGATGGCTGAAGCTTACAGGACGCTGGATGCAATATACCTCTACTACCCATTTGAACGCCGTCCAAGCCCGTTTATGGAGTTCTACGGCATGCAGAACCCGTCGAGGATGACCATGTTCAGGAACGAGGATGAGATGATAGAGGCGATGGTGGAGGAAAAGGGGTACTGGGCAAAGGCATAAAATTGGATCGAAGGACTCAGAAAGCGTCGTCAAATGAGTCCTTAATCTCCTGGTATTTTCTCCTCCTATCATCCCTATCGAAGTCACACGGAAAGATCTCCTCCCAGCCAGGTCCCCCGAAAAGCGGCTTCTCGTTCGTGGCAAAGCTGGAGTAGCGGTTAACGTGGTACATGAAGGAGGTGTACTGATTGGCAAACCTTGCCATGCCCCTATGCCGCCTCCCCAGTATCAGCGTGTAGAAGAACTGAACGAAGACCACCATACCAACGACGAGGTTCAAGGCGTACAGAATTATCGCGTACAGAATCCCAAGGGGTATTCTTAAAAGTGCCTCAATTCGTTCTCCCATTTACACCACCTCATAATTACAAACCACAGGGGTACACACAGAACTCTTAAAAAGTTAACGGCCGGACGTTTCGATGTACAACGAACAGAGAAAAGGCAGGAAAAGGAAAAGAATCACTTCTTCACCCATCCGCGGTCCTTCATGGCCTGGTAGACCCTCTGGACGGCGACGACGTAGGCCGCATCGCGCATGTGGATGTTCTTCTCCTTGTGGGTGTTGTAAACGTCCCAGAAGGCCTTGGTCATCTTCTTGTCGAGCCTCTCATAGACCTCTTCGAGGGTCCAGTAGTAGCCGTTTATGTTCTGCACCCACTCGAAGTAGCTGACGGTGACACCGCCGGCGTTGCACAGAAAGTCCGGTATCTGGAGGATACCCTTCTCGCGGAGGATGTCGTCAGCCTCCGGGGTGATCGGACCGTTGGCAACCTCGGCGACGATCTTGGCCTTGATCCTGTCGGCGTTCTTCTCGGTGATGACCTCTTCAATGGCGGCCGGGGCGAGGACGTCAACGTCAAGCTCGAGGAGTTCCTCGTTGCTGATGTTGGTCGCTCCGGGGAAGTCCTTAACTGAGCCGTGCTCCCTCTTCCACTTGAGGACCTCGTCGGCGTTGAGGCCGTCCGGGTTGTAGATGCCGCCGTGGCTGTCGCTGACGGCGACGACCTTCATGCCGTACTCCTCGCTCATGATCTTGGCCATGAAGTAGCCGGCGTTACCATAACCCTGGATGGCTATGGTCTTGCCCTTGAGGTCCATGCCGAGGGCCTTGGCGGCCTCGCGGACGGTGTACGCAGCACCTTTGGCGGTGGCGTCTCCCCTGCCGAGTGAACCGCCGATACTGAGCGGTTTACCAGTGATGACACCGAAGGCCGGGCCCCTCCTCCTCATGATGGTCTCGTACTCGTCCATCATCCAACCCATGATCTTCGGGTTGGTGTAAACGTCCGGAGCCGGGACGTCGGTCCACGGGCCTATTATGTCATAAACAGCCCTTATGTATGAGCGTGCGAGCCTCTCCTGCTCGCCCTCGCTGAGCTCCTTGGGGTTGACTATGATGCCGCCCTTACCTCCACCGTAGGGGATGTCAACGACGGCACACTTCCAGGTCATCCAGGTGGCAAGGGCCTTAACGGTGCTGAGGGTCTCGGCCGGGTGCCAGCGAATGCCACCCTTGGTCGGGCCGCGGGCCCAGTTGTGCTGGACGCGGAAACCGGTGAAAACTTTAACAGAGCCATCGTCCATCTGGAGCGGGACGCTGACCTCCAGAATCCTCATGGGCCTCTTAAGCCACTCGAGAGCCTCTTCGCTTATCTCCATGAACTGCGCAGCCCTCTCGAGCTGCCTGACCGCCATCTCAAAGGGGTCCTGCTCAACCATGTTTACCACCTCAGGTTTCGGTAATCTGCGATGTCCACTTAGGCGTTTGCATATATAAACCTTTCGATAAAGAAGGCAGGAGAACCGTTGATTTCAAACAAACGGTTATATAAGGAAATTTTCGGCGGAACGGGCCAATCTATCGAAATTTTCAACGAAAAAAAGCGGTGTACATCCAGAATTTTTTATACATTGATGAACCTTGATGTTCGTCAATGGATAAATAATAAAAAGGGCCCTCAGCGAGAAGTCGGTCATCATAAACTCAGCTCACTCTCGTTGCAATCATCGGGCATCGTTACTACGGGAACGAAGTTAAAACCTTTGTCCGGATATCCTGGGGTTGCCATAATGTCATGGCCATGGCTTACGTTAGGGTTAAGTACTAACAAACCGGCAGAAACCCTTCTTTAGTAGTTTCACAACGTAGTAAATCGGCTTTTGTCGATAGAGGGGAGTAGAAAGCTTTTTATACCATGCCCTACGTTATACATAATGGCCCCTATGAGAACATAGGGGTCGTGTTACATCCAGTTTAGAATGGGGGTGTGTAGGGTTGGAACAACAAAGGGATCAATGGGCAACTAAGATTGGTTTGATTTTAGCGATGGCTGGAAACGCCGTTGGTCTTGGTAACTTTGTCAGGTTCCCAACACAGGTCGCCCAGAACGGTGGCGGTGCCTTCATGGTGCCGTACTTCATTGCACTGTTCTTCCTCGGAATACCAATAATGTGGGTTGAGTGGGTTGCCGGTCGCTACGGTGGCAAGTACGGCCATGGGACGCTCGGCCCAAGCTACTACCTAATGGCAAGGGAAAGCGTTAAACCGAGGGGCGCACTCTGGTGGGGTGTCCTGGCCGGGATGCTCGGATTTGCACTGACGGTTCTTCTGAACAGCTACTATCTGCACCTGATCGGCTGGTCCGCAGCGTACACGTACTTCAGTGCCGCGGGCTCGTACTTCGGACAGAACACAGGTACTTTCTTTGACAACTACCTCAGCAACCACGCGGAGGTCTTCCTGTTCTGGGGTATAACCGTCGTGCTGCTGGCAATAGCGGTAGGTCAGGGTGTCAGCAAGGGTATCGAGAGATGGGTCAAGGTAATGATGCCGTTGCTCTACATCTTCGCAATAATCCTGGTCGGCTACGTATTCGTCATTGGCTCCCCGATAAACCCCAACTGGAGCACAATAGACGGGTTCAAGTTCATCTGGAGCCCCAACTGGAGCTATCTATCAAGCCACTTCGCGGCGGTGATGCTGGCAGCCACTGGACAGATATTCTTCACGCTGTCCCTTGGAATGGGCATCATCCAGAACTACGCCAGTTACCTCGGCCCCAACGATGACGTTGCACTCTCCGGTATCGCCACGGTCTCACTCAACGAGTTCGCAGAGGTCGTTCTCGGCGGTTCGCTGGCCATACCCATCGCTACCGCGTACGCTTCGAGGATCGTCCCGGCCAACGTCTTCTCCCAGGGCAAAGACGCCGCCCTCTCATGGATAGGCCAGCACTTCGGACTGGGATTCTCATACACCAGCCTGCCGAACGCCTTCATCCAGATGGGAAGTGTGGGACGGCTCTTTGGAGCACTCTGGTTCCTGCTGCTGTGGTTCGCTGGATTCACGTCAGCAATAGCCATGTACAACTACCTCGTCGCCCTCCTCGAGGAGGATCTCAACATCAAGAGGAGCATTGGAACCTGGATAGTGCTGTTGATATACTTCATCATGGGACTCCCGGTCATTTACATCAGCACCTACATGAACCAGCTCGACAGCTGGATAAGCTTCCAGCTAACGCTGCTCGCACTGGTTGACATCATAGTGGCGGTGTACCTCTTCAAACCGAGCAACTTCTGGGATGAACTGCACAAGGGAGCGTGGATACATGTCCCAACATGGTACAAGTGGGTAACCGTTATAATAGCGCCGATACTCCTCCTGATACCGCTGGTCGGCAACTTCAAGAGCTTCGTCACGGGGAAGATCGGAATAGCACCGTGGACTGCAATAATAGTAATGTTCATCATAGGCGCCATAGAGAGCTACTACGCCATCAAAAAGAAGTACGCAGAGGAACTAGAAAAGAACGAGGTAATCGTGAGGCTGTGAGGTGGTTGATATGGGAAGCTGGGTAGTGTACATGATTATAGCATGGCTGATTATCCTCGGCATGGTAGCGTGGAGCCTTGAAGTCCTCATGAAGGCCGAGAAGCAAAGGGCTTAAATGCCCGACTCTTCTCTTTTAATATTGGAGGGATAACCGTGAAGAGTCCTGGCGTTCTACGGGATACAGCGGAGGTGCTCGAGAGCACACTGCCCCGGGTTGATAGGCTGACGGTAATCTCTGAGAAGGAGAAAGCCAAGGTAAAGAAACTACTCAAAGAGGCCGCGGAGGAGTTTAAGGCAGTTTCAGAGAAGGTCAAAAAGGACAACACTCAGCTCGCGGAGTTCTTCTACAAGAAGGCAACCCAGTTGAAAACGGAGAGCGTGGACAAGAACATAGAAAAGAACGGAAAAAAATCGTACATTCAAGCGGTAAAAAGGATGAACCTATACTCCAAATCCGCCATATACGACTTTGACCCCGATAAATTGAAGGAGCTTAAGAAATCCTACAGGACATATATATTCGGGATGACGTCCTTTTTCATCCTAGCGGGGGTTTACATGAGCCAGATAATGGCTATAACCGCCCTTATCCTCGCGATCCCCATAGTTCTGTCGATGCTGTCTCTTCAGAAGAGGGGATACATGGGGCTACTGCTGGCGTTCTCGGCGGTCCCCATACCGATCCTCCAAGGCGTAATGGCGCTTACCTACGGGCTTAGGGCCATAGATGACCCTGAACTGGTCAGCAAGATAGCGCAAACAATGGGAAAGAGCACATCGTTTGTACATGGGTACCTGGTTGTCATGATAGTGCTAAGCGCGGTAGAGCTCTATCTCATACTTACCGGGATTTACATGCTTTACAAGCACAGGCACGCTTTCCTTTAGTAAAGGGCTTCGTTGCCCCTTTCACCCGTTCTTATCCTCACGGCGTCCTGGACGGGAATAACGAATATCTTGCCATCCCCCGGTGTGCCACTCCTGGCGTTTCTGATGATAACGTCTACAACCTTCTCCAGGTCCTTATCCTTCACAACGACCTCTATCTTCATCTTGGGGAGGAGATCGTACGGAGGAACACCTCCCTGAACGCCCCTGCCCTGAACTTGATACGCAGTTAGCGGAACTATTCCAATCTGCTGGAGGGCCCCCTTAATCCTATCAAAGTCGTTGCCCCTAACGATGGCCTCGATTTTCTTCATGATACCACCGTTGCATATAAGCTCAACTCTGGAAAAAGGTTTCGAAAAAGAATGAAGAAAGCGGGGTGAGCTTAAACCTGAGACTTGAACTTCTTCAACCTCTTTAAGGAGATCCCACTCCTCAAAGCCAGTTCCTTGAGGTCGGCCCGCTTAAGATCCTCAACAGTGTAAACGCCGGCTTTTTTCAGCTTTTTAAGGGTTTTGGGGCCTATCCCCTTAATCCTCAGAAGCGCATCTTCCCCGGTATGCAGAGATTCGGTGATCCTCTCCGCCGTGCTATGAGGCCCTATTCGCTGAAGCTCTCCCTGTGGGGTTATAACCTTCGTCACCGCGGTTGCATAGGCCCGCTCACTGAGGGGTGCCCTGTTTACAGGGGTATCGTCCTCCCACCTTTCGGGGGGCAGTTCCGGCGGTTCAACGTACCTTGGAACCCACGGCGGGTTGTCGCTTATGTAGCCGAAGACGGCTGGAGAATTAAAAGGGTTGTCCCGCTCTTCCAAGGCATCTAGGAGTTCGGCATCGTACTCTCCAGGCCCAAAGTAACCTTCAAGTTCATTGGCCAGCCTGTGGAAATCCCGCGCATGCAGGAGGAGTCTTCTGCGGGCGTACTCTTCAGCCTGTTCCGTGGTTATCAAGAACTGCCAGTCGCTGGCCTCTAGAATGAGAAGCTCACGCGCCAGCTGCTCCAGGGTTCTATCTCCCAGACGATCCTTTCCGTAGTATCTGCTCGCCAGGGTCACCATCCTCTCCTCGGCGGAATAAACGTGCCCCCACGTCCACTCCGTTTCAGGGTTCCACCATGTTGAATGGTCGGAGTTGGCACCCCATGATCCCTCGGGCAGTTCAATCTCGTGTTTCTCCCCCCGATAGCTTTCCAGGTAGCGGCTTATCGTGGTCGTCTCAATACCGCGCTGGGACATGAGCTCAAGAACCCTGACGAGCCACTTCACTCCCTCAAACCACCAGTGACCAAAGAGCTCCGTGTCGTAGGGGGATACTATTATGCCTTTTTCACCGTACTTCAACTCGTGTTCCAGTAAGAGACGTTCGGCAAGGGATACAAAGTGTCTCGCATGTTCTTCAACCCGTTCCATGGCCCTCTCCGGGTCGTAGAACTCTTTCTCTCCAAGCTCCACCCCTTTACCCGTTATCCTCCAGTACTGACCGCCGCTCTTCTCCGCCTTCCTGTGGAACTCCCTGTACCAAAAATCGCCCGGATAACCGTAGCTGGCGCTCCACACCTGATGTCCCGTCTCCCTGTTGCGTGCAAAAACCGCCACGTTGGAGCCTTTAACCCAGTACGGTCTCAGGGTAGTCTTCTCCCCATCTGCCAGAGGAATCTCCCCGTAAACTCTAGAAACAGGACCCTTATCGATCAAAGTGCTCTCGACGAAGAAGTACTCAATGCCAACTTCCTCAAGAAACTTCTCAATGCCCTCCCTGATGATCCTCTTGCCACCAGGGAGCTCCCACTCCCCACCGGGTCTGTAAGCACACTCAGGCAACCAGATACCATGGGGCTTCACACCGAAGTGGCTCTCATAGCTCATGACCCCCGTGATGAGCTGTCCCCGTATGGACTCGTCCCTCCCAAGTAATGGGAGGTAACCGTGGGTTGCGGCGGAGGTTATCACCTCAAGGTACCCCTGATTCTGGAGCTCGCGGAGTTTCCCAACTATGTCCCCGTTTATGGCGTTCCAGTAGTCAAAGACCCTCCTAAAGTACCCCAGCATGAACTCAACAGCCCTCTCATCGTACTTTCCTGACCTGAGATCATCCTCCATGAGCCTGAGTTTTCTCCTCATGTACGCGGTAAACTCACCGGTCACGTAGGCGTCGGTAAGCTGTTCGGCCAGAATAGGGGTTACTCCAATGACCAGCTGGAACTTAATCCCTGAATCCCTGAGCCCCTCCAGTTCCATCAGGAGAGGAAGGTATGTCTCACTCATAGTCTCGTAGAGCCACTCCTCACCGAATGGCCATTTGCCGTGCTTCCTGACGTAGGGAATGTGAGTGTGAAGCACGAAGGTAAAATACCCTTTCATGTTTGTATCACCATGAGTGTTATTGCACTTGAAGTATTTAACCTTATTCCGGACAGCCATGGGCCCGGCTCCTCTTGTGGACATCGATGTACAGCGATGGCAATTAGATAACCCTTTAAACCCATGCCCCAATTCTCTCCGGTGAGAGAATGAAGGAAGGAATGAGCAGCGTTGACATACGCTACGTTGTGAGAGAGCTGCAGGATCTAGTTGGCTCGCGCGTCGACAAGGTGTACCATGACGGTGAGGAGATAAGGATAAAACTCCGCTCGAAGGAGGGGAGGGCGGATCTGATACTCGAGGCCGGGAGAAGGTTTCACCTGACAACTTACATAAAGGAGGCACCAAAGAGGCCATCAAGCTTCACAATGCTCCTTCGGAAACACTTGAGTGGCGGGTTCATCGACGCAATCGAGCAACACGACTTTGATAGGATAGTCAAGATCAGGGTAGGGGAGTACACTCTAATCGGGGAGCTCTTCAGGAGAGGCAATGTGATACTCCTCGGCCCCGGGAACCGAATCGTAGCGGCACTCCGATACGAAGAGTACAAGGATCGGCGCATAATGCCGAAGGCGGAGTACCACTTCCCACCAGCCAGGGAGAATCCGCTAGACGTGAGCTGGGAGAGGTTCCTCGAACTCATGAGGGGAGAAGACGTTGAACTCGTAAGGGCACTGGCCAGGAAACTCAACATGGGCGGGGCCTACGCCGAGGAGATCACACTCAGGGCTAACATCGACAAAACCAAACGCGTGGGCGAGCTGAGCGACGAGGAGCTACGCGTGGTCTTTAATGCCATGAGAGCAACGTTCAACGGGGAACCCAAACCAAACATCGTGTACAAGGGCGGAAGAATGCACGACGTTGTTCCCGTGGACCTGAAGAGGTACGGGCCCCTTGAAAAAAGATACTTCCCAAGCTTCAGCAAAGCCCTGGATGAGTACTTTGGGAAGATACTGCTGGAGAAGGCGAGGGCAGAACAGACGAAAAAGCTTGAAGACAAAAAGAGGAGCCTTCTGATGACTCTGAAGAAGCAGGAGGAACTGCTCAGGGGATTCGAGAAAGGGATGAAGGAGAACCAGGAGATAGGCGACCTCATATACGCAAACTTTGCCCTCGTAGAGCGTCTCCTTGAGGGGTTCAGAAAGGCTACGGAAACTCTGGGGTGGGAGGAGTTCAAGAACAGAATAGAAGAAGGAAAAAAGGAGGGAAACAGGGTCGCAGTAATGGTCCAAGATATGGACCCCCAGGAAAAATCGGTGACACTGGAAATCGAAGGTAAGAGGGTCAAACTGTACCTGAACAGGAGCATAGGGGAGAACGCGGAGCTGTACTACGAGAAGTCCAAGAAACTGCGACACAAGCGTGAGGGCGCCCTCAAAGCCTACGAAGACACGAAAAAGAAACTCGATGAGATAGAGAAGCTGATCGACGAGGAGAGCAAGAAAGCCCCATCCGTCAAAAAAATCGAGAGAAGAAAGAAGAAATGGTTTGAGAAGTTCAGGTGGTTCATATCCAGCGAGGGTTTTCTGGTTCTGGCAGGGAAAGATGCAGGCACAAACGAAATCCTGGTAAAGAGGTACATGGAGGATAACGATCTGTACTGCCACGCGGACGTGTACGGGGCCCCCCATGTGATCATAAAAGAGGGAAAGAAAGCAGGAGAAAGAACCTTGCTGGAAGCGTGTCAGTTTGCGGTCTCGATGAGCAAAGCGTGGAAACAGGGCCTCTACAGTGCCGACGCGTACTGGGCGAATCCAGATCAGGTAACAAAAGGGGCCCCAAGCGGTGAGTACATGGGAAAGGGGGCGTTCATGGTCTACGGGAAGAGGAACTGGATGCGTGGTCTGCCCCTTAAACTAGCCGTGGGGGTCATTAAATACGAGGGGGAAGATCATGTGGTCTGCGCCCCTCTGGAGGCGATGAGGTCCCACGCTGATAGGTACGTGATAGTGCGCCCTGGTTCGCTCAAGAAGAGCGAGCTAGTGAAGCGGATCAAAGGCATCCTCGGAAAATGGGGCTACAGCGTACGGGAAGAGGACATAATGAGCGTTTTACCTCCCGGAAACGGGGATATAAATGAGGTGGTCAACTGACGCCCCGACAGCGTGAAACTCAAAGATTAAGAATACAGCGGAACACTTAACACGGTGGAAGGAATGAAGCTCGAACCTTTGTACTCCACGGCCCGGAGCGAACTGGCCAAAGACCTGGTGTTTGAGATAGAGGGAGAACCAGTCACACTCTCGGTAAAGGGCATTCTACTGGCGAAGATAAACTCAAAGGGATATAATTTCTCGTTTTTTGAGCTCAGCGAGGATGAGATAGTTCTTGCGATTCAGATGAAGGGTTTCGTGGTGTACATCGGTATGGAGGCCGATGAAGATGTGGAAGAGGAGGCCTATCCCCAGATAGCGAGAATCCTGCTGGAGATCCTAACCCCCGGCGTCGCACTCCTAGTGGACCGGGCCGAGAGAACATACGAGGGCAGGGCCGATGTGCTCCTTGACGATGAAATGGGCCAGGACATGAAGGAGTTCTTCTACGGTCTGATACTGAAGCATAGGAGAGGAGAGAGCGTATACGAGCAGACGGAGGTTGCTTAACCCAGAAGCTCAAGGAGAACGAGCGCCCCCACCAGGGTGATGAGAACGATCACTGTCCTCCGGGTGTAGATCTTCGCGGCCCTCCTCTCATAGTAGCTCCTTGGGGAAACGTTCAGGATGTACAGCCCCAGCAGAGAACCGCTTAACAGTCCCAGAACGTTCTCAACTGTCAAGATGAGAGACCCCCAGAAAACATCTCCCCACCCCATGGCGAGTGATAGCCCCATCACCGTAGTTGGGGGAACGAGGGCGGCTGCTATGGAAACCCCTGCGAGGATCTCCGGGATTCGGCTGACTATCGCAACCACGCCCGCGTACCCCAGAAGCATCGCCAGCACTATGTAAACTATCCCGGATTGACCGCGGAGGAGTATCTCAGAGGTAGGCCCGTCCGGCATCGTACTTCCCAACCTCAGGAGGAGGGCGGCCACAAGCGCCGAGACGAATATCACACTGAGGAGTTTGATTATGGAGAGAACAGCCTCAAAGGCGTCCCGTCCTTTACCCATAACGATGTTTATTGAGAACCCATAGAGCGGACCCAGGATAGGAGAGAGAAGCATCGCGGATATTACCATGACGATGCTGTCGTGTATCAAGCCGAAGAGTGCCACTATGGACGCAACCGCACCGAGGGTAAGCTGGATCGGATCCACCTGCGCCTGGCTGTTGGCGGTCTCAATGAGGCCTTCTATCGTTGCCAGGCTCCAGCGTCGTTTGAACTTCCTCAGGGCCTTCACCGAATTCGTGTACTTGACGGACCTCCCACTGACGGGCGACCATGTTATGGAGGAGTGGGCCTTCCTTAGGTCCACAGCCCTTCCGAGTTCATCGACGATGTCGTTTATAACAAAGTCGGGTACAAAGGCGGTAAATTTAAGAAGGGAACCGCTACCGCCGTTAACACCCTCCACATAGAACTGGACATTCCACTTGGACAAAACACCTGAGACCCGCTCCCCCTCACCCTCGTCACAGTACACCTGAAGCTGGAGCATTTAGCATCATCCAAGTTAATGGGCCAACGTTAATAACGTTTCTGATGCGAGTTGAGGTCAAAAGTGTCAAAAATCCCCCCAACTTCTTTGGAATATTTGTCGTTTACACAGCTGTCATGCAGAAAAATATTTAAACTCGGTGCCCCTCTGTAGTCTGATGCCCATGAGGTTCGGGAGTGAGTGTTTTTGGCTTCCATGGGATTCATTCCGCGTTTGAGGTTAGTTTGAGAACCAGAAGGCGGGATCGTTTTTGGCGTTTCTAATTTAAGGGGGCCGTGTTTTTGGCGTCCCAGCCTGCAAAGAGATGATTAAGCCAGTGCACTCACTATTTCCCGGACGGATTGGGCAGATTAATCCCTGCGTTTTTGAGAGTTTCAACAAGATGGAGGTGGTTGTATGAAAGCCGTTCTGCCCGATTCGAGGATACCCACGAGGTGGTACAACATACTGCCAGACCTTCCGGAGCCGTTGGCACCGCCGCTGGATCCGGAGACGGATGAACCCATCGAACCGGGGAAGCTCCTCCGCATCTTCGCGGGGGAACTCGTCAAACAGGAGATGAGCTCTGAGGGATACATAGAGATACCCAAAGAAGTCCGGGAGCTGTACGCCAAGATAGGAAGACCAACCCCACTATTCCGCGCCACAAATCTGGAAAAGGCCCTAAGAACACCCACTAGGATATACTTCAAGTATGAGGGGGCAACCGTGACAGGTAGCCACAAGATAAACACCGCTTTAGCCCAGGCCTACTACGCGAGGGAGCAGGGAATAGAGAGGCTGATCACCGAGACTGGGGCTGGACAGTGGGGAACCGCCCTTAGTCTAGCCGGAGCACTCCTTGGCCTTAAAATCCGGGTCTATATGGCGAGGGCGAGTTACCAGCAGAAACCATACAGAAAGACCATAATGCGGCTCTACGGTGCCGAGATCTACCCCAGCCCAAGCGACAGGACGAAAGTTGGGAGGAAGTTCCTGAGGGAGGATCCGAATCACCCTGGTGGCCTCGGAATAGCGATAAGTGAAGCAATCGATGACGTCCTGAAGGATGAGAACGCCAGGTACGCCCTTGGAAGCGTACTGAACCACGTCCTCATGCATCAGACCGTTATAGGGCTCGAAGCCCAAGAGCAGATGAAGGAGTTCGAGGAGCCGGACGTTATAATAGGCTGCGTTGGAGGTGGAAGCAACTTCGCAGGTTTAGCTTACCCCTTCGTTAGGGACGTGCTCAGAGGTAGGACTGACTACGAGTTCATAGCGGTGGAGCCAAGGGCCGCGCCGAGCATGACAAGGGGAGTTTACAGGTACGACTTCGGCGACTCCGGCGGCTACACGCCAAAGATGAAGATGCACACCCTCGGCCACACCTACTACGTCCCACCGATACATGCCGGTGGCCTGAGGTACCACGGACTCGCCCCAACCCTCAGCGTGCTGATAAACCATGGCATCGTCAAGCCCGTTGCGTACCATCAGAACGAGGTCTTCCAGGCGGCGGAGCTGTTCGCCAAGACGGAGGGAATAATCCCCGCTCCAGAGAGTGCCCACGCCGTCAAAGGCGTCATCGACAGGGCCCTGAAGGCCAAGGAAGAAGGTAAGGAAGAGACCATACTTTTCAACCTGAGCGGACACGGTCTGCTTGACCTCGGAGGATACGAAGCATTCCTAGATGGAAAGCTCGAGGATTACGAACCGGACTACTTCCCAGCCATGGCAGGGGGACTCTAACCCCCACATAATTTTGTTTAGAGCCTAGAGAGAATGCCCCTCGGGTAGAAGTCCAGAGCGGCCCTGGCCTGTCGAACCTCCATGCCGATGTTTACTCCGAAGCTCATCAAATCCCTCGGGGAACGAACCTCCCACCTACCCCTAGCAGAACTCGTAACGAAACGCGGGGCCCTGTATTTGTTAACCAAACGCCATATCTCTGCCTGGAATCTAAGGAGGTGGTTAAGCTCATAGGGTTCAGCCTTCAAAAGGGGGGACAGTGAGAATCCAATGGCAACATCGCGCTCTGCCGCGAGCCTGGCCAGCACGTGGTCGAAGCCGGGGTCCTTCCTCCCGAGGCAGGGACATATCAGCGCATCCACCCCGACCTCTATGGCGGTGCGGTTGATCCTCATGTCGCCACCCTGGACGTAGATTAGAGCCCTTGGATTACGGTTCTTCACCTCCCTGATGAGGCTGGGCTTCTTCGTGATGAGGAGGATGGCCACTCTACCATAGGTCTCGCGGAGAGATTTTACATCCCTCTTTAAGGCACTCCAGTCAGGAGGCCTTTCGAGGACGAGCTCCTTTGTGAAGACAATCTCGTCGAACCATTCCTCCGCTAGCTCGTAGGCATCCCCGCTCCTCACATCCATCTCTACGAAGTGATCGCGGGAGAAAGAGACCTCTTCTGTCCCCGATTCTTGAAGGAGAACTTCCTCATTCATTCCTCCAGCCACTCCCTTACGGCTTTAACCACCGTTTCCTTCCTCATGGGAAAGGCCTTGACCTTTATCCTGATCTGGACGGCGTCATCACAGTCTTCCACCACGGGTTCACCCAGGTAGGTTTTCTGCTTGTTGAAGCGGACGTAAAACGTCCCTTCCTCGTCGACTTTCTCGTTGAGGCGCTCCAGGAGGTAATCCCTGCCCTCCCTATCCAGAAGTCCTTTGAAGTGGTCTAAAAACTGCCTCACCGCTCTGCTTCTTCTTATCTCGACGTTGACAACCTTGATAGGGTTACCGAAGAACCCCCTCGTCTCGTTTATGTCCCACAGTACATCATCGTCATCAATATCTTCCGGTATGAACGTGGAGATAGCCTCAAGAACCTTGTCCTCGTCTTCAGTTGCCTGGATGAAAGTGGTAATCCTGACATGATGGGCCCTTATCTTCCCCATTGCTCTCACCGGGGAAAATTGGGGCCGGTGCTTTAAAAGGTAATCCCCTAATCCTTGGATTATCTATTGACATCGGGAGATAAAACAGAAAATTGAAAAACACGAATACCCTCACCTTACCCCCCAGCCACACCTTACGAGCCTTCATTCCCACCATTCTCTTCCCGTCTCCGGTTTAACCAACAGCCCATGAAAGTCCCGACAAGGATTCCTATGATTAAGGCCAGGAGAAAAGCTTGGGAAATTCTCCCAGAGGAACTGGAAGCTGTGAAGTCTGAGGCCATGGTGCTGGATGAGATTACAGTACTGTCGTATCCGCTTAGCTCGTAGGTTCCTGTTACTAGGGGAGTTACTCTGTCGCCAAAATTTAGAACGGGAATAACCTCCAGGGTTTCCCGGAACAGGAAAACATAGTCTGTCATCTCCTTAGACTCAAATATCGGAACGAACTCGTTTCCCCTGAACGTTCCTGCGTAGGTTGTGCTGTTCCCGGGGAAGTATGAGAGTGCTGGGAAGTGCAACACGATCGCATCGTTCTCAAGCTTAGTAGCCCTCAACGACTCCGCAAAGGCCGTGGCGTTCACTATGTGGAAGTATCCCTTGAAAGAGCTCAACGGGATACTCACGATCCGCCCCTCTCCTGGAAAAGAAACCACAAGCTTATCCTTCTCTAATCTCACGGTTCCATGGGTTATTTGGTGATATGGGGTAACTGGAGTTGGTGTTATACATCCGTTTTTTATCTCAAAGATCATCGGATTGTTAAGGGACAGATTGTACGGATAAACCTTTGAAAAAGGGCGGTCGTTTATCATGATGTGAGGGGCACCCCCGTAGAGGAAGAGGTACCACGAGCCGTTTGAGTAGAAGGCCGCCGGAGGAGAAATGCCCAGATAGTCCAGATAGTTTCCGCTCCAGATGTAATACTCACCCTCACGAGAGACGTAGAACAAGAACATCCAGTCTGGGAGGGAGTCCTCAAAGATAATCTCCGTCGGTATAACTGATCCGTGGATAATTGCTCCGCCCAGCGTAAAGTTCAGTGGGTGGGCAATGATCGCGTACGTGGAGACGGATATGAAGAAGTCATCCTCCCCCGGAGAGACACTGGTCACGACGTTTATACCATCAACGACCTTACCGGCCGCAACCGTCGGGATAACGAGCAGGAGGAACAGTGCTGAACCCGCGAGGAGTTTAATCCCTCTCTTCATGACGCCCCCTCCCGTGCCTTAGTATTATTCCAATCACCAATCCAATCCCAACGCCAGCTATCCCGCCGAGCAAAACTTGACCATCTAAGGGACTTTTGAGAGTCTCAGGGTTCTCCAAAGCGCCCCGTGTCCTGGTGAGAGTTTGAGGAAGGGGACTTTCAAGGGTTACAGTCGTGCCACTGGAGTCTTCCCCTTTGCCCCTGCAGAATGGAACTCTGAAGGGTTTGACGTTCGGTGTTAAGATTACCTCGCCTAGTTTCGTCGGGTCGTACCTCAGCAGGGGTATGAAGCCGTGAGGATAGAGGAGAACGCCATAAGAGGGCATTTCGGTCCAGTTCGAGTACGTCTCAACAGCGGTGTAATTATATCCGGCGACGTAGAACTCCACCGGCTTTAAGAGGTAGTAACCCCCGTTCCTTTCAAGAAACCCCTCGTAAGGAACTATGAGAATAGCGCTACGGTTCATAAAAACCATGCCAGATACCGAGTGTCTCGTCGTGTTCGGGCCGAAGTACTTATTCAACAGCCCCTTGGAGACATTGAACGGAGTCCACCCAAGGGAGCCCTTAACCTCGGGGTCAAAAAGCAGGTAGCTTCCGTAGTCTTCTATCACCGCATACTTCGTCCCCCGAAGTTGCCAAGGGAATTCCGTGGAGTTCTCAACGGCCACCGCCACCAAACAGCTTCCATTGAAGCGGTATATTCCAAGGGCATGCCTCGGTCTGAGCTGCAGGGGCGTCGTGTTATGGTCAATGATGAGGTACTAGGAGAAATGCCAGGAACCCTCGTGAATATACCGGGGAAACGTGGAGAGCACAGGCGAAGGGGAATCCCGGGTAATCGTCTCCACGAAATATGCCCCGGAGCCGTTGATGTAAAAGAGGTAGTCAGTTCAGTTGTCCCACCAGCCCTTAGCCGGAGGGTACCTTATCGGGGGATATGGAATGCCGTAGCGAGGGAGGGTGAAGTTCGGACGTCCAGTTTCCACGCGATAGACCCTGATGGCAAGGAACGCGGAGT